>CANDNO010000096.1 GCA_947386115.1 uncultured Muribaculaceae bacterium | reverse complement strand
GTTGAATTTTTTAAACATTTTCGCTAATATTGCATTTGCCCTTGGACTCTACACTATTTTTGGCGGGAGCAAAAACTTTTTTAAAAGTTTAATGTGTGAGGTTGAAATATTTTGTTAATTTTGCACTGTGACATGGAGTGTCACATTTGCTCATGGCACATCGCCAATCTATTATCAAATTGAAATTTAATTACTTAACAAACCAATAAACCCAAAAGTTATGGATATTTCACACATTGAACATGTTGGTATCGCCGTTCCCTCGCTCGAGGAGGCTATTCCTTTCTATGAGAACATTTTAGGCTTCAAATGCTTTGCTATCGAAGAAGTTGCCGACCAGAAAGTGCGTACAGCTTTCTTCAAAGTAGGTCAAACCAAAATCGAGCTTCTGGAGCCCACTGCCGAGGACAGCGCTATCGCCAAGTTCATCGCCAACAATGGTGGTCGTGGTGGCATCCAGCACATTGCTTTTGCCGTTGAGAACGGTGTTGCCAACGCTCTGGCCGAGGCCGAGGAGAAAGGCTGCCGCCTTATCGACAAAGCACCCCGCAAAGGCGCCGAGGGCCTGAACATCGCATTCCTGCACCCCAAGTCGACCGTAGGTACTCTCGTTGAACTCTGTGAGGATCCCAACAAGTAATCAACCCGACATTTTTGACCCCATTACACATTAATATATTATGAGCAATCAACTGAAAAAGATACAGGAATTAATCGACCTGCGCGCCGAAGCCCGTCTGGGTGGCGGACAGAAGGCTATCGACAAACAGCACGAGCGTGGCAAATACACCGCCCGCGAGCGTATCGCCCAGCTCCTCGACGAGGGTTCGTTCGAGGAACTCGACATGTTTGTTCGTCACCGTTGTACCAACTTCGGCCAAGAGAAAAAATCATACCCCGGCGACGGCGTTGTAACCGGCTACGGTACAATCGAAGGCCGCCTCGTTTATGTTTTCGCACAGGACTTCACCGTATTCGGCGGCTCGCTGAGCGAGACCATGGCATTGAAGATCTGCAAGGTAATGGATATGGCCATGCGCATGGGTGCTCCCGTCATTGGTCTTAACGACTCGGGCGGCGCACGTATCCAGGAGGGCATCAACGCTCTCGCAGGCTATGCCGAAATTTTCCAGCGCAACATCCTCGCATCGGGCGTTATACCCCAGATTTCGGGCATTCTCGGCCCCTGTGCCGGCGGCGCAGTTTACTCTCCCGCGCTCACCGACTTCACGGTGATGGCAAAGGGCATCTCATACATGTTCCTCACAGGCCCGAAGGTTGTAAAGACCGTTACCGGCGAGGACGTGACACAGGACCAGCTTGGCGGTGCCGAGGTTCACGCTACCAAGAGCGGCGTGACACACTTCGCAGCCGAGGATGGCGAGGACGCAATCCGCATCATCCGTCGCCTCTTCAGCTTCATTCCTCAGAACAACCTTGAGGAGGCTCCCCTCGTTGAGTGCAACGACCCCATCGACCGTCTGGAAGACTCGCTGAACGAAATCATCCCCGACTCGGCCAACCGTCCCTACGACATGTTCCAGGTTATCGGTGCCATCGTCGACAACGGTGAGTTCCTCGAGATACAGCGCGACTACGCCAAGAATATCATCATCGGCTTTGCCCGCTTCAACGGACAGTCGGTAGGTATCGTGGCCAACCAGCCCAAGTACCTCGCAGGCGTGCTCGACTCTAACGCATCGCGCAAGGCTGCCCGCTTCGTTCGCTTCTGCGACGCCTTCAACATTCCTCTCGTTACCCTCGTCGACGTTCCCGGCTTCCTGCCCGGTACAGGCCAGGAGTACAACGGTGTGATCCTGCATGGCGCCAAACTGCTTTACGCTTACGGCGAGGCTACCGTGCCCAAGGTTACCGTAACACTGCGCAAGAGCTACGGTGGCTCACACATCGTGATGAGCTGTAAGCAGCTGCGCGGCGACATGAACTACGCATGGCCGTCGGCCGAAATCGCCGTTATGGGTGGCGCCGGTGCCGTAGAGGTGCTCTACGCCAAGGAAGCCAAGGCCGCCGAGGATCCCAAAGCTGTTCTTGCCGAGAAAGAGGCCGAATACAACAAGCTGTTCTGCAACCCCTACAACGCTGCCAAGTATGGCTATATCGACGACGTCATCGAGCCCCGCAACACTCGTTTCCGCATCATCAAAGCCCTCCAGCAGCTTGCAACCAAGAAGGTTGTCAACCCCGCCAAGAAACATGGCAACATTCCACTGTAATACACGCCAACCAATATCAACGATATGAAAACATTAAAACTGATAGCACTCGCCGCACTGGCACTCATCTCGCTGACAGCAACAGGACAAGCTCGCAAAGGCGTCCTGCACATCAACGAGGTGATGACCATCAACGAGAGCAACTTTGTCGACGATTTTGGCGGGCGCCCGGCGTGGATCGAGCTGTACAACTCCAAGTTTGCACCGCTTGAAATCTCGTCGGTATATATCACGACCGACTCGACCACAAGTCCCGATACATGGTATGCAGTACCGCTTCACGACGTCAATACCAAGCTCCCCAAACGCCAGCACATAGTGTTCTGGGCCGACGGTATGCCCTCGCGCGGCACTTTCCATACCAACTTTGTACTTGCCGCCGACAAGCCCAACGAAATCTACCTGTTTGACTCCGACAAAAAGACGCTTATCGACCATGTAACCGTTCCCGTACTCGCGCCCAACACAACCTACGCCCGCGCCAAAGACGGCATAACCGTCTACGACAAGGATGGAAACGTTGACGTTGCTGCCACATGGGAAGTTCGCAACGACATCGACGAGGGAAAATACATCACCCCCTCGAGCAACAATGTCATCGAGGACCGCAACGATAAGGTAGAGAAGTTTGCCGACAAGGACCCCCACGGATTCGGCATGGCCGCCATGGCTATGTGCATCGTGTTCAGCGCACTCGCAGTGCTTTGCATCGCATTCATGATCATCAGCAAGATAGGTGGTGCGATCACAAAGAGCAACAAGATGCGTTCACACGGCATCGATGTCAAGGAGACTCCCCGCGAAGAGCGTCCCGACCACGACTCGGGCGAGGAAATCACCGCAATCGTGATGGCTCTCCACGAGCACCTCAACGCCCACGACAACGAGAGCCACGTCCTCACCATCAACAAGGTGAAACGCGCCTACTCGCCCTGGAGCTCCAAGATTTACAACATGCGCCAGCTTCCTCATCGTTAACCTATCACAAATCAATCACTTCTAAAAAGTCATGAAAGAATACAAATATAAAATCAACGGCAACACCTACAACGTAGCCATCGGCGATATTGACAACGGTATCGCTCAGGTAGAGGTAAACGGCGTTCCCTACAAGGTAGAGCTCGAGAACAAAGCTACAAGCGTCAAGAGCGTTGCCCCGAAACCCAGCGCCGCTCCCCGCACAGCCACCGGCGAGAAAGTCATCGCCGCGCGTCCCGCATCGTCAGGTGCCGGCACTCCCGTCAAGGCTCCCCTGCCCGGCGTGGTTATGTCAATCGCAGTAAACGTTGGCGACACAGTGAAAGCCGGCGACACAGTTGTCGTGCTCGAAGCCATGAAGATGGAAAACTCGATCCACGCAGGCCGCGACGGCGTCATTGCATCGATCGATGTAAAGGCCGGCGACTCGGTGCTCGAGGGAACAACCCTTATCACCATCGGCTAAGAATCATTTTGTAATAGGCAGAAAGTTAAATCTAAAAGAAAAAAGGAATGATTCTTGCACAAAACTTTTTCATGGAAAACTTAAACGAGTTTTGGCAATTCACCGGATTTGCCAACGCGACGTGGCAACACTTCGTGATGCTCGCTGTGGGCCTGTTCTTCATCTGGCTTGCCATCAAGAAGAACTTCGAGCCCATGTTGCTGGTGCCGATTGGCTTCGGTATCCTCATCGGTAACATCCCGTTCAATACCACCGCCGGCCTCGAGATAGGCATCTACGAGGAAGGTTCGGTTCTGAACATCCTGTACAACGGCGTGTCGGCCGGCTGGTACCCGCCCCTCATCTTCCTGGGCATCGGTGCCATGACCGACTTCTCGGCTCTGATCGCCAACCCCAAGCTCATGCTCATCGGCGCGGCTGCCCAGTTCGGCATCTTCGGTGCCTACATGGTAGCCCTCGCCATAGGCTTTGCTCCCGACCAGGCCGGCGCTATCGCCATCATTGGCGGTGCCGACGGTCCTACAGCGATCTTCCTGTCGTCAAAGCTGGCCCCCAACCTCATGGGCGCCATCGCCGTGTCGGCCTACTCATACATGGCACTCGTGCCCGTGATTCAGCCCCCGTTGATGCGTCTCTTCACCACCAAGAAAGAGCGCCTCATACGCATGAAGCCCGCGCGCGCCGTGTCGCAGAACGAGAAGATTATCTTCCCCATCGTGGGTCTGCTGCTCACATGCTTCGTGGTGCCTTCGGGTCTGCCCCTGCTGGGCATGCTCTTCTTCGGCAACCTGCTTCGTGAGAGCGGTGTTACCACCCGCCTTGCCAAGACAGCCAGCAACGCCCTCACCGATATCGTCACAATCCTGCTTGGCATGACTGTGGGCGCGTCGACACAGGCCACAACGTTCCTCACCAAGGAGACCATCTTCATATTCTTCCTCGGTTTCATGGCGTTTATCATTGCCTCGTCGTCGGGCGTACTGTTTGTAAAACTGTTCAACCTCTTCTTGCCCAAGGAGAAGAAGATCAACCCGCTCATCGGCAATGCCGGCGTATCGGCCGTGCCCATGTCGGCCCGTATCTCCAACAACCTTGGTCTCGAGTACGACCCCAGCAACTACCTGCTCATGCACGCCATGGGCCCCAACGTTGCCGGTGTTATCGGTTCGGCAGTAGCAGCAGGTGTTCTGCTCGGCTTCCTTGCATAATCACATTCCAAGAACATTTCAAAGGCATGTTTCCTTTTTATAAAGGTCACATGCCTTTGTTTTGTTAATATATCTTAAATTACAAAGGTTCATCGAGATGTAACAGCAACGTAACAACCATATAGTTTTAAACAGTGTTATAAATGTCGAACAAAGCAACAAAACTATTAACCACACGATAATTCAACAACTCATGATAAACAACAAGACAATCGACGCCATCTATAAAAAATACAGCAACCGCCCTGCTTCACTCGACGAACTCAACATCCCCCTGCTTTTCGAGGCAGCCCATGATGACCACGCCATCGAGATTAAGGGACACGATCTCATCATCAACAGCCTCGATTCATGGTCGCCGTTCCACACTATCGACCTCAACCGCGTGCATGCCATCCTTGACTTTGACCGCTATGTAGCAGTGGTGCTCCACTCGTCGATTATCTTCATAAGCAAGCACAACGACGAGATTCACATACACATCAAGGAACTGAAACCGTCGATTGTCGACCGTATGCGCAACATGTTCTGCGCCTGCATCTAAAAAAACATATCACATTATACCTGTTTTCCCGGACGCTGATTATCGAATCGACAGCCGGGATTTTTCTTTTCATCAACTATGAGGCGATATTTGAAAAAAACATCGTATATTTGTAAAAACTCAACGTTGATAAATGAAAGGAATCGTACTCGCCGGAGGTTCCGGCACCCGACTGTATCCCATAACAAAGGGGGTAAGCAAACAATTGCTTCCAATTTATGACAAGCCCATGGTGTATTATCCCATATCAACTCTCATGGAGGCAGGAATAAGGGATATTCTCATTATATCCACGCCACAGGACCTGCCCGCTTTCAAACGCCTGCTGGGCGACGGAAGCGACTACGGCGTGCATTTCACCTATGCCGAGCAACCCTCGCCCGACGGACTTGCACAGGCATTCATCATTGGCCGGGATTTTATTGGTGATGACGATGTATGCCTCATATTGGGCGACAATATCTTCCACGGTCCCGAGTTTTACAGAGTCCTGAGGCAATCGGTTGAGACAGCGCTCACCGAGCGTAAAGCTACCGTATTCGGCTATCAGGTAAATGATCCTGAGCGCTACGGCGTAGCCGAATTTGATAAAGACGGCAACTGCCTCTCAATCGAAGAAAAACCGGTTCACCCCAAGTCCAATTATGCCGTCGTAGGACTGTACTTTTACCCCAACCGCGTAGTCGATATAGCAGCAACGATCAAGCCCTCGGCTCGCGGCGAACTGGAGATTACCACCGTAAACCAGGAATTCCTTAAATCGGGCGAGCTCAAGGTCCAGACACTTCCCCGCGGGTTTGCCTGGCTCGATACCGGCACCCACGACTCGCTGGCCGAGGCATCGATATATGTCGAAGTGCTCGAAAAGCGCCAAGGGCTCAAAATCGCATGTCTCGAAGGCATCGCCTACACAAACGGCTGGATCACCCGCCAACAACTCATCGACATCGCCACCCCGATGCTCAAAAACCAGTACGGCCAATACCTCATGAAACTGGCTAAATCTTAACAATGGAACTGATAAAGACTGATATCGAGGGGGTTGTGATATTGAAGCCCCGGGTGTTTGGCGACTCGCGCGGATACTTCATGGAGAGCTACAACAGGCGTGTGTTTGACGAGCTCATTGGCCCTGTCGAATTTGTGCAGGACAACGAGTCGTGCTCGAGTCGTGGCGTCGTGCGCGGGCTCCACTTCCAGATGCCACCCTTTACACAGGCCAAACTGGTGAGATGCGTGCGCGGAAAAGTGCTTGACGTTGTTGTCGATCTTCGTCGACAGTCCCCGACATTCGGAAAACATGTCGCAGTGGAACTCTCAGAAGAGAACTATCTGCAATTATTTATTCCTCACGGATTTGCCCACGGCTTTTCTGTACTGAGCGAGAGCGCCGTGTTCCAGTATAAGTGTGACCGCTTCTACAATCCCGAGTCGGAGGCAGGAATCTCAATCAACGACCCGTCGCTCGGCATCGACTGGCAAATCAATATGTCAACCGCGATATTAAGCGAGAAAGATACGCGCCATCCTCTGCTCGCCGATTTTAACTCACCTTTTTAAGAGTATCTATGAGAATTCTTGTAACCGGAGGCGAAGGCCAGCTGGGCCAGTGTATCAATGACGCTGCGTCAGGATCAAAAAACGAATACATTTTCACCGATGTCGATGATTTTGACATCACCGATCCAGAGGCGGTAGAACTGATGGTGCGCTGCAATGATTTCCAGGTTATAGTCAACTGCGCCGCTTTCACCGACGTCAACCGCGCCGAGAGCCAGGAAGAAATCGCCGAACTCATAAACGCCACAGCCGTAGGATATCTTGCTCAGGCTGCAAAAAAATATGACGTCCTGCTCATACAGATCTCGACCGACTATGTTTTCGGCGGCAATCAGAACAATACGCCTTGCACCGAGATGCAGACGCCCAATCCCACAGGTGCCTATGGCCGAACCAAGCTCCATGGAGAGCAAGCCATCGAGGAAAGCGGCTGCCGTCACATCATCCTGCGAACTGCCTGGCTGTACAGCGAATATGGGAAAAATTTTGTCAAGACAATGCTGTCGCTCACGGCCGACAAGCCTCAGCTTAAAGTTGTCTTCGACCAGACCGGTACCCCAACCTATGCCCACGACCTCGCAAAAGCCATTGTCGACATAATCGACCGGGAACTGTCTGAAGGTAACGACGGAATCTACCACTACTCCAACGAAGGCGTGTGCTCGTGGTATGATTTCACCAAAATTATTGCCGAGATGTCGGGCCACACAACGTGCGACATCCAGCCATGCCACAGCGATGAATTCCCCTCGCCCGTCGAACGTCCGGCCTACTCCGTCCTCGACAAGACCAAATTCAAGCAAACTTTCAACAAGGATGTACCTTACTGGACCGACTCTCTAAAAACCTGCATCCAAAATCTCCTGAATCAATGAAACGTAACATACTCATAACCGGCGGTGCCGGATTCATCGGGTCACACGTGGTAAGACTGTTCGTCAACAAATACCCCGACTACCACATCTACAACCTCGACAAACTCACCTACGCCGGCAATCTCGCCAACCTTGAAGATGTCGAAGGCTGTTCCAATTACACCTTCATAAAGGCCGATATCGCCGACCTCGAGGATATGCGCCGCATTATACGCGAGAACCGTATCGACGGCATTCTGCATCTCGCCGCCGAGAGCCATGTCGACCGGTCGATCAAAGACCCGTTCACTTTTGCACGCACCAACATCATGGGTACCCTCTCGCTCCTCCAGGCCGCCAAAGAGTATTGGGAATCCTTGCCCGAGGGATATGACGGCAAACTGTTCTATCATATCTCCACCGACGAAGTCTACGGTGCTCTCGAGCTGACCCATCCCGAGGGAACACCGGCTCCGTTCACCACCAAGGCCTCGAGCAAAGACGATATGGCCTACGGCACGGAATTCTTCCTCGAGACAACCTCCTACAACCCCCATTCCCCCTACTCGGCGTCAAAGGCATCGAGCGACCACTTCGTGCGCGCCTACCACGACACCTACGGCATGCCCACCCTGGTTACCAACTGCTCCAACAACTATGGCCCCTACCAGTTCCCCGAGAAACTCATTCCACTGTTTATAAACAACATACGCCACAACAAACCCCTGCCTGTCTATGGCAAGGGTGAGAACGTGCGCGACTGGCTCTTCGTCGAGGACCATGCCCGCGCCATCGACCTGATTTTCCATAAAGGCAAAGTCGCCGAGACCTACAACATAGGCGGATTCAACGAGTGGAAGAACATCGACCTCATCAAGGTCCTTATCAGAACCGTCGACCGCCTGCTGGGCAACCCCGAGGGGCACAGCGACCATCTCATCACCTATGTCACCGACCGCCTTGGCCACGACATGCGCTACGCCATCGACTCCCGCAAACTGCAAAGCGAGCTCGGCTGGGAACCCACATTGCAGTTTGAGGAAGGTATCGAGCGCACCGTGCGCTGGTATCTCGACAATCAGCTCTGGCTTGACAATGTCACCTCGGGCTCATACCTGAACTACTACGACGAGATGTATTCAGGCCGTTAAAACCGGAGGCTTATAGCTTGTTTATATAGGATAACGGTCGATGAGGCGCTTTGCTTCGGCGGCCGTTATAGGTATTACCGCACCATGCTTGGGCGATGTGAATCCCTCGGTTTTCATCACCCCCTCGTTGAAACGGCCCAGAGATGTAAACGTCTTGAAATCGGTCGTTTCCATGAAGCCGAAGTTGTGCGGTTCAATACCGTATATATCATACATGAGGACATAACGGTCGGTTCCCACGCGCTTCCACACGTTGGGTGCCTCACATGCATGCTTCTCATTGTCAATCCATTCATCAATATACTCCCACTTGCCGCTAAGGCTGTCGGCCACGGCATGCTTGATGCCGGGAGTACCGTCGTGAGCTACGTACATCATGTGATACCTCCCGTCAAACTAGGTGATATCGGCATCGATCGCGCTCTTGGAACTATCGGGGTAAGTGTACAGGAGCCGGGGCTCGTCGAGAAGCCTGTCATAATCCTCGCTCACATGAACGCTGTACAGTTTGTTGGGGCCGTCGCCGAAACGGCTGGTATAATAGATCATCAGCTCCCCGGCCTTGTCATCGTAGATTGTCTCGGGAGCCCACACGCACCCTACCTCGGCATACTCGGGCGATATGCTGTCAAACTGCAGGTTGACACGCTTCCAGTTGACGAGATCCGATGATTTCATCAACACAAGGCCGCGGTTGTTGCCCCAGCCGTAATCTTTGCCCGGACGTTCCCACTCGGTATCATGGAAACCTTCGCGCTGAGCATATATGTGCAAATCGGTCATCGACAAATAAAAATTGTCGTCGGCACCACGATAGATGTGAGGGTCGCGAATACCGTTCTGCAAGGCAATCGTATCGCCGCTGAACACAGGAGCACCGCCGTTAAGCGCCTTGAACGTATATCCATCCTCGCTCACGGCCATGTGGAGTCCATGAGTGGCATCCTGGTGAAAGACCATGAGATAGGCACTCAGAGTGTCGGTTTGACTACCACCATCGGCCTGAGCAACAGAGCCTGATTTAGTGTTACATGAAGAAGCAAGAGCCAGAGCAATTGCCGAGAATAATGTGAATCGCAGGTTCATAATTTATTATAAGTTATAGTTACTATGCAAATGTACGAATAAATCGAGAGCAAAAGCAAATTTTATTAGTTTTACGGAACAAAGTTCATAAAAAAAGACATGCGCGGCAGTCGTCACCAACGATTACCGCGCATGCTCTCTATCACATTCACATTCAAACCTTTACTTCACATTATTATCCTTATAGGTAACTGTTCCTCTATAATGGCGGTGTCCGCCATCGCCACGCTGTTTCATATCGCCGCGGCGCATGTTGTGTCTTGACTTCTTCACACCTGTGGTATCATTGGCCATAGCTTCACGCTGTGCTTTGGCAGCAGCCACATTCTGCTCATACTGAGCATACTGCTCGGGGGTGAGAATAGCCTTGAGCTGCTCGGCGCGACGTGCCTGTTGCTGCTCACGTGCCTGCCTGTGCTGTTCCCGACGCTCCTTACGGGTCTGCTCGCGGTTGGCCTGATCCTCCTTGCGCAGATTGTCGATGGCTTGCTGCTGCTCGGCGGTGAGCTGAATGCCGGCAAACATATCGGGACGATGTCCTCGCCCGTGACGACGGCCGTCGCGCTTGCCATCACGGCCACATTGTACGCCATCATTGTTTTCCTTACAACCCTCTCTACGTCCCTGTTTCTGACAGGTTGTCGTGGTTGTAGTATTGTCGGTCGACGTTGTCTCGGGGGTCTGGGCCGACATTGTTCCTCCGATGGTTAAGAGTGCTATCGCGATGGCGATGAAATTCTTTTTCATTTTAGTTGTGTTTTTGAAGTGTTTATGAAAATATTGTTTCGCTTACACTATATAAGACATGGATAGGTAAAAAGGTTTATTATATAGAGCCAATATATAACAGTTTTTAACCACTTGTACTAACAAACAAAAAAACGAATATCCCAAGTTTGACAGCAAACTAAGGTATATAGTTATTCTATAGCGTTTTAAGGC
>CANDNO010000095.1 GCA_947386115.1 uncultured Muribaculaceae bacterium | reverse complement strand
ATTACAGCCAATTTCTTACATTAAATATTTAGCTCTTTGCTGTCAAACTCCCGACGAGCAGCCCTTAAATGCCGGTATACTTGACCTTGCAACCCATAAGACGTGCGGCGCGCTATATCGCTATAACGCCCGGTAGGCTCTTACCCCACCTTTTCACCCTTGCCTGCACCGTCGGTGCGGGCGGTTGTTTTCTGTCACGTTGTCTCTGCCGTCGTCCGACAGCTTCCCGTTAGGAAATATGGTGCTCTGCGTTGCCCGGACTTTCCTCAAACGCCCTCCACATGAAGCGGATGCGTCAGCGACGAGCCGTCGGGGCTCCCTTTTGTGACTGCAAAGTTACAAAAATTTGTCCAATAGAAAAATAAATATTACTTTTGCGAAGTGGTCAGCCCGGAGGGGCATGACCGGTTACATATCTAAAAGCGTTTCAGCGCGTTTTATCTTCTGATCCTTCAAATTCTCGCAAAATTTTAAGACAGAGAAGTGAAACAGCAACGAAGCGGTTATTGCGCTAATATGGATTAGCGTGAGGAATTGTATTTCCCCATTTCGAGTCATTGAAATTGGAACATGGCCGGAGCTTGCTCCTCCTTTTGTTCTGGTTATATCATTGAATCGATAATAATCCATATCCAAGCGTGGGCTGACCGTCGTTGCTTATCCTCTGTCGATGGCAATGCGAGAAGCCTGAAGGTCGGGATAAGCAAGTTGATGTAGATCCCGCGCTTTTTTTGTACCCATACCATACGAGTTCCGGCCCATTCAGGCAGGCTACATCAATCATTAAAGACATTATTGAATACGCGTCCCCGGGATCTGTCGCACACGTTTAAACCTAAAAAGTTGTGCCCGACACAAATCCCAGGGCAGCGCATCATGTCTTTAAAGCACTTATTAATGTTGGCCGTCGCGACCGTTTTATGTTCGGCCGGTCACTCAGCAATTGCACAGAAAAAAGAAGTAAAAGCTTGGGAAGAGTCCAGCGCACGCAAGATCGAGCCCGAGATTCGCATGTTTGTCACTCCACAGATCTGTGACATGAAAATGCTCAGTTCGACTCGCGAAGTTTACGGACCATACGCCATGGATGTTAGATTGTTCTACGCCAAATCGTTCGGAGAGATGACCAATAGCCAGCTCGAGAATATGCAGAAAAATGCTGCCTACCTCGCCACCAAGGAGTCTGACGCCGATGCCATCATAGAGCCCGTATTCCATTCTTGGGTCAACGAGAACGATGACAAGACCGTATATATCGAGATCTCGGGATACCCCGTAAGTTATTATAATTTCCGCCCTGCTACGAAAGACGATATCGACATGATCGGAGTAGTGTACCCGACCACCAACTCATCGATAATGGTTAACTCTCAGCCCACAAACACCTCCGGCAACAAACAGCCCCAGACAACTGCTAAATAATCAACTAAGAGTGTGCTAAAATTTTAATTCTATTAGCACAGAAAGCTATTTTGAGGATATTTTCATAACACTGATAATTTCTTCGGTTTAGATTCAAATACACTCTAATACAATTCTATTAATCACTAATTAATCACAACAATGAAAAAGCTTATTGCAATTGTTCTTCTTGCCGTATCGGCAGTGTCAGCATCGGCACAGATGATGACTTCGCGCACTTTGATGAAACGCGAGAATCCTACAACTTGGTACGTACGCGCCGGCATGTCAGTCAACATGCTCTCGGGACTGAACAGCGACGACAAGGACTACGGTCTTACCACCGGTTCTAAAGCCGGTTTCGAGGTAGATTTCGGATTCCACAAACCGATGGGTAAATCAGGCGCCTACTGGGGTATGGAACTCGGTTTCGCCAACCGTGGTGGATCAATCTCTGAAGTTGACGGATACGATGACGAGTATAAGTACTCTCTTAATGCCTGGTCGTTAAAGTATTCACCTTTCACCTTCGGCTATAAGTACTCTATCACCGACGACTTGAAAATCGACGGACATCTTGGAGCATTTGCCCTTGTCGATTTATCGCGCAAGGCTAAGGTTGATGGCGACGAAGTCGACGCCGACGAAATATTCTCGAATCGCTTCGATGCAGGTCTGCAGGTAGGCGTAGGAGTATGGTACAAGAAAATCAATCTCGACCTCACGTATCAGCACGGATTCGTTGGATTTGTAGAGTCGCCCAACAGCACTCTCAAATGCTCGGCTCTCATGATACGTCTCGGCTACGCTTTTTAATAAATCATTATTGTAACGCAACGGAGTGGGATCGGCAATACCGTCCCACTCCATTTATTCATTTGTCTATGAAACATATTATCCCTGTCATTTTTGCCATCTTAATTGCTACTCAACAGGCTTTTGGATTGGATCTGTTTAAAAAGAAAGAGTCGACGGTTTTTGATTACACAGCCTGGAGAGATACTATAAATCAGCCGCAGCCTTCCGGTGCCCGTCTTTTCTATCCCGCGACGATCAATGACGAGGTTCTTATAACCGGCGAGATCGATATTCCCGGACTGTCGGCCGACAAAATTTATCTCAACGCCCTCAACTACGCCGTTGAACATCTCGATACCGCCGATGAACATGAACAGATAGGCGAAATCAATCCCGATAATAAATCGTTCATGCTCAGACTGTTTTCTCGACAGGGTTCAAATAACAACGAAACCACATTTACCCGTCTCGCACTTGTAGAAGCCTGCGATGGCAAACTCAAGTTCACCGTCACTCAACTTGATGTAAAATACCGCGAGAAAGGACTCATTCCCCGTACGGTCGCTTTCGAAAAACTCAACCCGGCCATTAACCAGCGCCATCACGAACTCGTTGATTTATGCGTGCAGATAAACGCACAATATTTCGGCAGCATGGCCGACGAAATACCCAATTCCGATCCCGTCTCGGTAACACACTGGGATGAAATCATAAAAAAAGAAGTTGTCAAAGGGATGACTCCGTTTGAGGTAAAACTAATCCTGGGAAAACCGGTCACCAGCAGAGACAATGGAGACCGCGTTCGCTGGATTTACCCCAACAATTACGTCCTCCTGTTTGTCGACGGCAAACTGTCTCGAATTGTAGAGTAGACCTAAATATTTACCAACGAAACTGTTCCCTATACTTGAGACCGGGGAACGCGTAGCTCAAACCCAATAGGCACTGCAGCCATCGCTGTAAGTGTCTATTTTTATATAAGTCTATATATATCAGCCATTTCATCAATCACCATGCAGCATTATTATCAAAAGGAAGCCGACTATAAAAAATTATAGCTATATTTGTAGACAGAACGTAAAGGGATGTAAACTGGCTTTATTCATGATGACTAAGATACGTGTTGGTGTGGTCGGGACCAATTTTATTTCCGACTGGATGGTTGAGGGTGCCGGGCGCGACGAGCGCTTCGTGGCGGCAGCCGTGTGCTCGCGCCGCGAGGAAACCGGATGGGAGTTTGCCCGCAAGCATGCGATTCCCCGGGTGTTCACTTCGCTCGACGAGATGGTGGCCGATGAAGGCATCGATGCCGTATATATCGCGTCGCCCAATTATGCACACGCCTCGCAGGCAATCACTTGCATGAATGCCGGCAAGCACGTGCTGTGCGAAAAACCTATGGCGTCCAATGCCGCCGAAGCCCGCCTCATGATCGAGGCCGCCCGCCGTAACGACGTGGTACTCATGGAGGCCATGATACCCACCCTTTCGCCTAATTTCCAAGTCATTGCCGACAATCTTCACCGTGTGGGACGCATTCGGCGCTACTTTGCATCCTATTGCCAGTACTCGTCGCGCTACGACGCGCTCAAACGCGGACAGGTTGCCAACGCTTTCAAGCCCGAGCTGTCTAACGGCGCGGTCATGGACATCGGCGTGTACTGCCTGTACCCCATGGTGACTCTTTTCGGCCGTCCCGACAGCGTCATGGCATCAACAATGCTGCTGCCCACCGGGGCCGACGGCCAGGGCACGGTAATAGGCCGATACGACGGTTTTGATGCCGTGATCATGTACTCCAAGATTGCCGACTCGATGCTCCCTACCGAGATACAGGGGGAGGCGGGAACGCTCACAATCGACCGCATCAACAATCCTCGCCGTGTCACGTTCAAACCCCACGACAAGTCGCTCCCCGTCGAAGACCTCACGGCCGATGCTCCCGAGAGCGAATACTATTATGAGATGCGCGAGTTCATCGACCTCATCCAATCCGGCCGCCGCGAATCACGCTTCAACACTCACACCAACTCGCTTTCAACGCTCGAGGTCATCGACGAGATACGCCGCCAGGGAGGCATCACCTATCCCGCCGACAAAGTCTAAACAACCATCATGAAAATATGAAAAAACGTGGATTACTCATAGCCGCAACGGCCCTGATAATGGGCATCCAAAGCCTCAAGGCTTCTGAGCCCGAGAAATACACCCCGTCGCCCGAGATTGTTAAAGCGCAGAAAGAATTTTCCGACGCGCGATTCGGCATCTTCCTCCACTGGGGCATCTACAGCATGTTCGGCCAGGGAGAGTGGTACCTCAACTACGGTCCCAAGCACGAAGAGTATGCCAAGGCTGCCGACGGATTCTATCCGGCCCGGTTTGACGCCGCCGAGTGGGTCGCAGCTATCAAGCGCTCGGGAGCGAAATACATCTGCTTCACGTCGCGCCACCACGACGGCTTCTCGATGTGGCACACAGCCCAGTCGCCCTACAACATTGTCGATGCCACGCCGTTTGGCCGCGACATCATCAAGGAACTGTCGGCCGAGTGTGAGCGTCAGGGCATCAAACTGCATCTCTATTACTCCCACCTCGACTGGGGCAGGGAGGACTATCCACAGGGACGCACGGGCCACGACACCGGTCGCGACTCTACCAAGGCCGACTGGCCCCGTTACTATGATTTCATGAACCGACAGCTCACCGAGCTGCTCACCGGCTACGGCAAGATAGGCGCTATATGGTTTGACGGCTGGTGGGACCGCGACAGCGACTCCGAGCCCTTCAACTGGCAGCTCGACGAGCAGTACCGTCTCATCCACGACCTGCAGCCGTCATGCCTCATCGGCAACAACCACCACCAGACACCGTTCCCCGGCGAAGACATCCAGATTTTCGAGCGCGACCTCCCCGGCGAGAATACAGCCGGCCTGTCGGGCCAGGCCATAAGCCGCCTGCCGCTCGAAACATGCCAGACGATGAACGGCATGTGGGGCTACAAGATTCTCGACCAGAATTATAAGAGCACCAAGACTCTCATCCACTACCTCGTCAAGACAGCCGGCATGGGTGCCAACCTGCTGCTCAACATAGGCCCGCAGCCGAGCGGCGAACTACCTGCAACCGCCGTCGAACGACTTGCCGAGATGGGCCGGTGGATGGACCGCTACGGCGAGACCATCTACGGCACGACCGCTACCGGCATCGAAGCTGCCGACTGGGGAACCACAACATTGAAAGGCGACCGACTCTTTGTACACGTGCTCACACCGGGCACTACCGAGATTGTGATACCGTCGCAATACCGTATCAAAAAGGCGGTTACATTTGACAGCAACGAGCCTGTCAAGACTAAGAAATCGGCCGACGGAACCATATTGACCATGGAACCGACGCCCGACGTTATCGACCACATCATTGAACTACAACTAAAATGATACTTGAAATCTGTACCGACAGCATTGCGAGCGTAAAGGCGGCCGCCGATGGCGGAGCAGGCCGCATCGAGCTATGCTCGGCCCTCGGCGACGGAGGCGTAACCCCCTCAGTCGGGCTAATGAGACAGGCCCGCGTCGTCGACGGGTTGAAAATGCACGTGCTCATTCGTCCGCGCGGGGGCGACTTCGTCTACGACAAGGATGAAATTCAGTGCATGATCACCGACATCGAGACTGCCATAGACTGCGGCGCCGACGGCGTTGTCATAGGGGCACTGCGCCCCGACGGTACGGTCGACACCGATACCGTAAGCCGACTGATTGAAGCCGCCGGGCAGTGCCGCAACGTCACTTTCCACCGGGCATTCGACCTGTGCCGCGATCCTTTCGAGGCTCTGGAGCAGATTATCGAGCTCGGCTGCAACCGCGTGCTCACATCGGGCCAGGCTCCGTCGGCCGAGGCCGGCATTCCCCTGCTTCGACAGCTCAACGAGCGTGCGGCCGGACGCATCACGATACTGCCCGGAGGGGGCGTTTCACCCGCCAACGCTTTCCGCATCATAAGCGAGACAGGCTGCACCGAACTTCACGGCTCGCTGCGCGCCACGGCCCCGGGCCCCATGCTTTATCACCGCCCCGGCGTAGCCATGGGAACGCCGGGAGCCGATGAATACAGCCGCTCCATAACCTCGGCTCAACTTGTAAGAGAAACCATTAAAGCAATGATAAAATGAAGAAGTTTAACATATTGGCCACTCTGCTTGCCATCATCACATTATGCTCGTGCTCGGGAACCGAGAGCATTAACGACCGCATAGCCCGCGATTTTGAAAACCGTCGCGCCGAGCTGGCCCGACCCGAACTTTATGCCGTTTTTGACACGACCATGACCGGCGACGAGCGCCGGGCAATGGAATTCCTGTATGCCTACATGCCCCTGCCCGATATGACCGACTATACGGGCCGGTTCTATCTCGACAACGTCAAGACCACACTGAAAGCACGCGAGGAGATGCCCTGGGGCAACAGCGTGCCCGAGAGGGAGTTTCGTCATTTCGTGCTACCCGTGCGCGTCAACAACGAGAATCTCGACAGCAGCCGAATGGTTTTCTACGCCGAGCTCAAAGATCGGGTAAAAGACCTCTCGATGACCGACGCCATCCTTGAAATAAACCACTGGTGCCACGAGAAGGTTACCTACCGCCCGTCCGACATCCGCACAAGTTCACCGCTGGCAAGCGTGCGCACCGCCTACGGCCGTTGCGGCGAAGAATCGACATTCACCGTAGCCGCCCTGCGTGCCATGGGTATTCCGGCCCGCCAGGTCTATACTCCCCGCTGGGCCCACACCGACGACAACCACGCCTGGGTCGAGGCCTGGGCCGACGGCAAGTGGTATTTCCTCGGAGCCTGCGAGCCTGAGCCCATCCTCAATCTCGGCTGGTTCAACGCCCCGGCCTCGCGAGGCATGATGATGAACACTAAAGTGCTGGGAGCCTACGACGGTCCCGAGGAACAGCTTGACCGCAACAGCTGCTACACCGAGATCAACGTCACCGCCAACTATGCTCCCGTAGCACAATCGGTGGTTACTGTGGTCGACAAGAACAATACCCCCGTAGAGGGAGCGCTTGTCGAGTTCAAGCTCTACAACTACGGCGAGTTCTACTCCATAGCCCGCAAGATGACCGACGCTCAAGGCAAAGCCACCATTACCACCGGCCTTGGCGACATGCTCGCATGGGCATCGAAGGATGGCCAATTCGGATTTGCCCAACACTCAGCCACGGCCGACGGCAGCACAGCGACAGTCACCATTGACATGAATGCCGACACAACCGGCACGTGGGAGTTCGACATGGTTCCCCCCGTACAGTCGGCTTCACTCCCCACCCCTACAGCCCGACAGATTGAAGAGAACAACAAGCGACTTGCCGCCGAAGACTCGATACGCAAAGCCTATACCTCGACATTCATGACCCGCGCCGACGGCGAGCAGGTAGCAAAGAGCGCCGAAGGCTTCGCACCTTACGCCGCCCGCATTGCCGACAGGCTTGTGCTTTCAGAGGGCAACCACGCCGAAATCGAACGCTTCATACGCCAACATCCCGGCGATACAGTAGCCATAGGCCTGCTTGAGGCTGTCTCGGAAAAAGATCTCAAGGATGTGACATGCGACATACTCTCCGACCATATCGTCATGCCCCGCATCGACAACCCGCTGTACGTTGCCTACATAGTCAATCCGCGTATCGACAGCGAGATGCTCACCGCGTTCCGCTCTCAACTGCGCGACCGTATCAAATGCAACCCCAACCCTGCCGATTGGATAAAATGGTGTGCCGACAGCATTGAAATCGATACCCGCTGGAACCCGCAGTGGCTTAGAATGAGCCCTGTCGCCGTTTATGACAACCGCATTGCCGATGCCGTGTCGCGCGACATATTCTTCGTAGCCGGTGCACGTAGCCTCGGCATCCCCGCCCGCATCGATCCCGTCACCGGCAAACCGCAGTATGCCGACAGTGACAACCGCTGGACCGACGTCGACTTCGGCAACACCGCGGTTCAGGAGAACGCTCCGCAAGGGAGTCTGAAACTCGAATACAAACAGGCCGGCCGACTAACCGACCCTCAGTATTACTACCACTTCACTCTATCAAAAATCGTAGACGGCCGCCCCGTACTCCTCAACTATCCCGACGACAGCCCGTTGTCAAAAGAATTCACCCCCTCGGTATCACTCGACGAGGGCCAGTATCTTCTTACTACAGGCCAGCGTATGGCCGACGGCACCGTGCTTGCCCGGGCCACTATCTTTGATATTAAAGCCGGCGAGACTACCGTCATACCCCTCGTCATGAGACAGGACAGCACCGGCGTTCAGGTAATCGGCAATTTCAATTCCGAGAACATCTACCACGACACTGCAACAGGATCCGACAAGTCGTTGCTGTCGACCACCGGCCGCGGCTACTACATTCTTGGTATCATACGCCCCAACCACGAGCCCACCACCCATGCCCTCAACGATATCTCGCAATACAAGAACGACTTCGAGCAATGGGGAGGCAAGATAATGCTGCTGTTTGACGACCCGTCATCGGCCGACCGTTTCAACGCCGACCAGTTCGGCAACCTCCCGTCGACCGTAGTCTACGGCATCGACAACGGCGGCGCTATGCGCAGGGAGATTGTAGAAAACCTTGAACTCGGCAATGCCGACTCTCCCCTGTTTATCATCGCCGACACGTTCAACCGCGTTGTCTATGTGAGCCAAGGCTACAACATAGGCATGGGTGAGCAGCTCGTAGATGTACTCCACAAGATCAACCGTTAATTTTCTTTGACCCGTATGAATAAGTTTTCGGTCATAATTCCGGTTTACAACCGCCCCGACGAAGTCGACGAGCTGCTTGACAGCCTGTCGAAACAAACCCGCACAAACTTCGAGGTAATGATTGTCGAGGACGGCTCGACCGTACCATGTAAAGAGATTGTCGACCGTTATAGCGATAAACTGGATATCAAGTACATATACAAAGAAAACGAGGGCCGGTCGATAGCCCGCAATGTAGGCATTGATGCTTCGACGGGCGATTATCTCGTGTTCTTCGACTCTGACTGCGTCATCCCGCCTCAATACTTCGAGGTGCTCGACAAGGCGTTGACTGACAATCCCGTGGACTGTTTCGGAGGCCCCGATGCCGCCCACGACTCGTTCACCGACACTCAGAAAGCCATAAACTATGCCATGACGTCGTTCTGGACTACCGGTGGCATACGTGGCGGCAAAGTGCAGCTCGAGAAGTTCGTACCCCGCACGTTCAACACCGGCTTCAGCCGCGAGGTCTACAATCGTGTGGGTGGATTTCGCGAGATGTTTTCGGAGGATATCGACATGAGCACCCGCATCAAGAACGCCGGATTCTCGATTGCATTGATTCGCGATGCCTACGTCTACCACAAGCGCCGTGTCGATTTCAAGAAATTCCTACGCCAGGTCTACGTTTTCGGCATGTCGCGCATCACGCTCAAGCTGCTCTACCCCGGGTCGCTGAAACTCGTACATACACTGCCGGCGCTCTTCGTCATAGGCTGCGTGGCTCTCATCGTGCTTGCGTGCACGGTATCACCCTGGTTTCTGGCTCCCATCGCCGCCTACATTCTGCTGTTGTTTGTCAGCGCGTTGATTTCCACCCACAGCGTCAAGATAGCGCTGATGGCCATCCCGGCGGCATTCATACAGCTTTGGGGCTACGGATGCGGCTTCATCAAAGCGTTCACAACCAAGATTCTGCTTGGCCGTGGCCGCGATATCGACGAAGAAATAAAAATGCGTAAAGGAAAGTAATCATGTACGACCAGGACTTCAACCCGCCGGCCACACCGCGCGTAGCCGACCTTGACATCGACGACAAGCCCCGCGAGAAAGCGCTCAAAAACGGCATCCAGTCCCTCAGCAAAGCCGAGCTGATGGCCATAATTCTAGGAAGCGGCATCGTAGGCAAGTCGGTCATCGCACTCAGTCAGGATATCCTGCGCGACAACGACAACAGCCTGCACCGCCTGTCGCAGATGAGCATCGACGAGCTGTGCACACGCTACAAAGGAATCGGGCCGGCCAAAGCCATCGGCCTTAAAGCCGCCGTCGAGTTAGGCACGCGCAGCGTCGAGGACGGACAATCGCTACCCGACCAGATTAGAGGCGGGCACGACATCTACAACCTCATGCGGCAAAAACTACAGAATATCAACTATGAGGAATTCTGGGTGTTACACCTGTCGCGCTCCAACCGCGTGATAGCGCGAGAGTGTGTCAGCAGAGGCGGCACCGCCGGAACCGTCGTAGACACCAAGCTAATACTCAAAAGCGCCATCAACAAGCTCGCCTCATCGCTCATTCTGGTACACAACCACCCCTCGGGCACCCTGCGACCCAGCATCGAGGACGACAACATCACCCGCCGCATCAAAGAAGCCGCCAAGCTGCTCGACATGCGCCTCCTCGACCACGTCATCATCGCCTCCACCGGCTACTACTCCTACAACGACGAAGGCCGCCTCTAACCGCGCGCGAGGTACCGGGCCCAAGGTCCTGGGTACGAGAATTGTAGGGACGCGGCGTGCCGCGTAAAATGAGGGAAAGATCCAGGGCGCAATATTCAAACGCAACGCGCCGCATGGAATAACGGCAAGGCACGAGAGGTGACCTAAATGCAACGGCTCCGCCGTTGATTGGAGGGAGACCTCGGATGACCCCACGAATATTCGTGGGGCTGATTAAATTGAATAGCTCCGCTATTCCCGATCCCGCCCCCCAGCGCTAAGTTCCCGCCTCAACCTCGGAGCGGCATTCAACGGCAGAGCCATTCCCGACCCACGCCCCAACGCGATGTCCCGCCTCCAC
>CANDNO010000094.1 GCA_947386115.1 uncultured Muribaculaceae bacterium | reverse complement strand
GTTTGTCATCCTGTTTTGGGTTTAACTCCGAAGTCAACCTATTTTAGGACAAGACTGGGGATGGGGTGGCGGGGGTTAGAGGTCGAGGGTGAGTTGGTCGGGGGGGAGGAGGCGGAATGTGGTGCGGTGGTGGGGGGTGGGGCCGTGCTGGCGGATGGCTTGGCGGTGGGCTTTGGTGGGGTAGCCTTTGTTGATGTCCCAGGCGTATTGTGGGTAGAGGTCGTGTAGTCGTTTCATCTCGTCGTCACGGTAGGTCTTGGCGAGGATTGATGCTGCCGCTATGTTGGCGAGTTTGCCGTCGCCTTTTACTACTGTTGTCCAGGCGATATCCCGCCAGGGTTTGAAGCGGTTGCCGTCGACGACTACGGCTCCGGGGGTGACTTTGAGGGCGTCGAGGGCGCGGTGCATGGCCAGTATGGAGGCGTTGAGGATGTTGATGCGGTCGATCTCTTCGGGTGTCACTATTCCTACGGCCCATGCGATTGCTTTGGCCTGGATGTCGTCGCGGAGCAGGTAGCGGTTGTGTTCGCTAAGCTGTTTTGAATCGTTGAGGAGCGGGTTGGAGTAGTCGGGTGGCAGTATCACTGCGGCTGCGTAGACGGGGCCGGCGAGGCAGCCGCGTCCGGCTTCATCACATCCGGCTTCGTTCACTCCGGGTGTGAGGCAGGATGGCAGGGGTTTGTGTTGCGATTTTTTCATAAGTCGATGGGGTATGGCCAGATGGCTCGCAGTGGCTCCATGACGAACTGTCGCCGGGCTGCGTGGGGGTGTGGTATGGTGAGGCGTGGTGTGTCGAGGGTCACGCCGTGGTAGAGGATTATGTCGATGTCGACGGGGCGGTCGCGGTAGGTGCCGTCGGGGTTGCGGTGTGGGTCGGGCGAGATTGTGCGCTCGATGTCCTGCAGGGTGTCGAGCAGCTGCAGGGGGGGGAGTGTGGTGTCTATGTTGATGCCTACGTTGATGAATCGGTTGGGCGATTCAAATCCCCACGGCTCGCTCTCGAATGGTTGGCTCACGGCTGTGACCGTGCCGGCGTGGGATGATATAAGGGCGACTGCCTGGTCGATGTAACCGAGGCGGTCGCCCTTGTTGGATCCTATGCTGAGGTGTACCAGTGGCACAATCAGAGTGTGCGGTTGACTGATACTTCCTCGAAGCCTTCGATGATGTCGCCGACTTTGATGTCGTTGTAGCCGCTGATGCTCAGGCCGCAGTCGTAGCCGGTGAGCACTTCCTTGGCGTCGTCCTTGAAGCGTTTGAGCGAGCCGAGGTCGCCGGTGTAGCGTACGATACCGTCGCGTATGAGGCGCACTTTGCAGCCGCGTTTGATCTTGCCGTCGCGTACGATGGCTCCGGCGATGGTACCAACCTTGGAGATGTGGTAGGTTTCGAGCACCTCGGCCGAACCGATGATTTCTTCCTTGATCTCGGGCGCGAGCATGCCTGCCATAGCGTCCTTTACCTCCTCAATGGCCTGGTAGATGACCGAGTAGAGGCGTATCTCGACGCCGTCACGCTCGGCAGCGCGTCGGGCGGCTACTGAGGGTCGAACCTGGAAGCCTATGATGATGGCGTCGGATGCTGCTGCGAGCACAACGTCGCTTTCCGATATCTCGCCGACGGCCTTGTGGAGGACGTTGACCTGAATTTCCTCGGTCGAGAGCTTGATGAGCGAGTCGCTGAGCGCTTCGATAGAGCCGTCAACGTCGCCTTTGACGATGATGTTGAGCTCCTGGAAGTTGCCGATGGCGCGGCGGCGGCCGATGTCCTCGAGGGTGAGGATTTTCTTGGTGCGCAGGCCGAGCTCGCGTTGCAGCTGCTCGCGCTTGGTGGCTATCTCGCGTGCTTCCTGCTCTGTCTCCATGACGTTGAATGTGTCGCCGGCGGTAGGTGCGCCGTTGAGGCCGAGCACAAGTGCCGGTGTGGCGGGACCTGCCTCCTTGATGCGCTGGTTGCGCTCGTTGAACATCGCCTTGATCTTGCCGAAGTGTGTT
Organism: uncultured Muribaculaceae bacterium; assembly: GCA_947386115.1. Lineage (GTDB taxonomy): Bacteria > Bacteroidota > Bacteroidia > Bacteroidales > Muribaculaceae > JAAVFS01. The sequence continues at coordinate 9,125 of CANDNO010000094.1, read as the reverse complement.
CCGGCCAGAACGACGTCGCCCACGCGGAGTGTTCCGTTCTGTACGAGCACTGTTGCCACGTAGCCGCGACCCTTGTCGAGCGAAGACTCGATGATGGAGCCGGTGGCGTTGCGGTGGGGATTGGCCTTGAGGTCAAGCATCTCGGCCTCGAGAAGCACTTTCTCCATGAGCTCGGGAACGCCGATACCCTGTTTGGCCGATATGTCCTGTGACTGGTACTTGCCTCCCCAGTCTTCAACGAGGTAGTTCATGGCTGCGAGCTCCTCCTTGATCTTGTCGGGGTTGGCGTGGGGCTTATCTATCTTGTTGATGGCAAATACGATAGGTACGCCGGCTGCCGAAGCGTGGTTGATGGCCTCGACTGTCTGGGGCATGACGCTGTCGTCGGCTGCCACGATGATGATACAGAGGTCGGTGACTTTGGCACCGCGAGCACGCATTGCCGTGAAGGCTTCGTGACCGGGGGTGTCGAGGAAGGTGATGTGGCGGCCGTCGCTGAGCTTGACGTTGTAGGCGCCTATGTGCTGTGTGATACCGCCGGCCTCGCCTGCGATCACATTGGCTTTACGTATATAGTCGAGCAGTGAGGTCTTACCGTGGTCGACGTGGCCCATGACGGTTACGATGGGCGGACGGTCTTCGAGTTCCTCCTCGCTGTCAACGTCCTGATGTATGGCTTCGACAACCTCGGCCGATACATACTCGGTGGTGTATCCGAACTCGTCGGCCACGATGTTGATTGTCTCGGCGTCAAGACGCTGGTTGATGGATACCATCACGCCCAGGTTCATACAGGTGGCGATTACCTGGTTGACGGGTACGTTCATCATCGAGGCGAGGTCGTTGGCTGTCACGAACTCGGTGAGCTTGAGGGTCTTGCTTTCTGCTGCCTCGAGCTCTGCTGCCTCGTGGGCGCGGTTAGAAGCGGCTTCGCGTTTCTCCTTACGCCACTTTACGGCTTTCTTCTGGGCGTTGCCCTTGCCGGTGAGGCGAGCGAGGGTTTCTTTTACCTGCTTCTGTACGTCCTCGTCGCTTACCTCGGTGTGAACCTGGCGGCGCGAGTCTTTCTTGGCCGGTTTATCGTCGCGGCGTTTGCGTTCGTCACGGCGCGAGTTGTTCTGTTCCGACTGCTGGCCGGTTTTCTCGATGTCGATTTTTTCTTTGCCGCCAATGCGTTTGCGCTTTTTGCGGTCGCCCTGAGACTGTGCGCCGGGATTGCTTGCCATGCTCTTGGCGATGCGTTCGTTGCGGCGTTCTTCCTTGCTCTTCTTTTTGGGTCGGGTCGACTGGTTGAGTGAGTTGAGGTCGATCTTGCCTATGACGTTGAGCGAGGGGCGGGGAGCCGTTGTGCCGAGGGTGAAGATTTCCTCCTCTTCCTTGGCGGGTTCCTGTGCCGGTTTCTCGGGTTCGGGAGCGGGCTTGGGAGCGGGCGCCGGAGCCGGTTTGGGCTGGGGCTTTGGTGCCTGAGGCTTGGGAGCCTGGGGTTTGGGCGCCTGTTCGCGGCGAGGCTGCTCCTGTGCGGGTTTAGGCGCGGGAGCCGGTTTGGCGGGTTCCTGAACCGGTTTGGGTTCGGGCTTGGGCATGGCGGGTTTTGCGGGCTCGGCGGCGGGCTTGGCAGGCTCCTGTGCCGGTTTTTCGGGAGTGGGAGCGGGTTTTGCGGGCTCGGCGGCAGGCTTTACCGGTTCCTGTGCGGGCTTTGGAGCCTGAGGTTTCACGGGGTTGCCTTTACGGTCGAGCTCGACATGTCCCACGATGCGCGGTCCGGCGACAGTGGGTGCCGTTGTGGGCACGACCTCGGGCTCGGCCTTGGGCTGTTCCTGTGCAGGTTGTGGCGCGGGGGCGGGTTTGGCCGGCTCCGGTTTGGGCGCAGGGGCGGGGGCCTGTGCTTTGGGCGCGGGCTCGCATTCCTTGTCTTTCTGGCGGTCGATGAGGAATTGCTCGGCCTCACGCTTGGCTTTCATGTCGGTGCTGAAGTGTTGTTTCAATAGAGCCTCGGCATCCTCGTCAATGCGTGTGTTGGGATTGTCGTCGACCTCGATGTTTTTGCTACGCAGAAAGTCGGTAACGGTTGACAGTGCAACGTTAAGTTCCTTTGCTACTTTACTTATTTTGTTTCTCGCCATGTATTGTGTTTAAATTCTCTTGTTTTTATAGCTTTAAATGACTGTGTCGGGGCTGCCCGCGGGCGCCCCATAGTGGTAGAGGAAGTGTGTGTGGCTGTATTATTCTTCGAACTCGGCGCGAAGTATCTCGAGCACCTGGTCGACGGTTGATTCCTCGAGGTCGGCCTTCTCGATGAGCTGTTCGCGCGGGGTGTTGATGACGGCCTTGGCGGTCACGCAGCCCATGTTCTTGAGGGCGTCGATAACCCAGCTGTCGATCTCGTCCTTGAACTCGTCGAGGTAGATGTCCTCCTCGAAGGCTTCCTCGGTGTCGCGGTAAACGTCGATGACGTAGCCTGTGAGCATCGATGCGAGCTTGATGTTGAGGCCGCCTTTACCGATGGCGAGCGAAACCTCGTCGGGGCGAAGGAATACCTCGGCTTTCTTCTCTTCCTCGTCGAGGCGTATCGATGATACTCGTGCGGGGCTAAGCGCGCGCTGGATGAGGAGCGATGGATTGGAAGTGTAGTTGATGACGTCGATGTTCTCGTTGCGCAGCTCGCGTACGATGCCGTGGATGCGTGAGCCTTTGACGCCAACGCATGCTCCTACGGGGTCGATGCGGTCGTCATAGCTCTCTACGGCAATCTTGGCGCGCTCGCCGGGGATGCGGGCAACGGCGCGAATGTTGATGAGGCCGTCGTGAATCTCGGGAACCTCGAGCTCGAAGAGGCGGCGCAGGAAAGCTTCGCTCGTGCGTGAAACGTAGATGCGGGGATTGTTGTTGGTGTTGTCAACTTTCGAGATGACGGCGCGCACGGTCTCGCCCTTGCGGAAGAAGTCGCCGGGTATCGACTCGTTCTTGGGAAGGTGAAGCTCGTTTTTCTCTACGTCCATGAGCAGGGTTTCCTTGCTCCAGGTCTGGTAAACCTCGCCTGATACAAGCTCGCCCTCGAGGTCTTTGAACTTGTTGTAGAGAGCGTCTTTCTGCAGGTCAAGAATCTTTGACTGGAGGGTCTGACGCAGGTTAAGGATGGCGCGGCGGCCGAAGTTGGCAAATATTATCTCCTTGGTGTGCTCCTCGCCTATCTCGACCTCGGGGTCGTCGTCGGCGCGGGCGTCGGTAAGCGAAATCTGGCGGTAGGGATCCTCGACTTCGCCGTCGGGAACTACCTGGAGGTTCTGGAAAATCTGAACGTCGCCCTTGTCGGGGTTCATGATGACGTCGAGATTCTCGTCGGTGCCAAACATCTTGGCCAGAACGTTACGGAATGACTCTTCCAGAACGCTTATCATTGTTGTCTTGTCGATGTTCTTCAGTTCTTTGAACTCGGCAAATCGTTCCACCATGTTGGGTGCTTCCTCTTTTTTAGCCATTGTTATTTACAGTCTAAGTCTATATGTTTTTATTATTTTTCTCTTATTTGAAATCGATAAGGTAGCAGGCGCGCTTCACGTTATCCATCGAGAGCGTTACCGGCTCGGCGACGATGACGGGGCGTTTGGCGCCCGGCTCCTTGACCTTGCGCGAAACCTCGATGGTGAAGTCGTTGCCCGATACGTCGACCAGGCGTCCGGTCATCTTGCGTCCGTCGCGTGTGAGCACCTCGATGTCGTTGCCTATATTCTTGACATACTGTGCCGGCACCTTGAACGGCGCTGTGAGTCCGGCCGAGCCCACTTCGAGCTCATAGTCCTCGGTGTCGCGGTCAACGGCAGCCTCAATGGCTCGCGTGATGCGGGCGCATGTATCGATGTCGAGGCCCGATGTCGAGTCGAGTTCAACGGTTATCATGTTGTCGGGGCTGATGCGTATGTCGACAATAAAGATGTCGGTACCTTCAATCGCATCGGTCACTACCTGTTCTATTATCTTTTTATCTATCATAATTCTCGTACAAGCATATAAAGAAAGGAAGCCCGGTGGCCTCCTCCTCACGATTCATCACCACAAAGATAGTCATTTTGGCCCGAGAAGTCAACTTTGGGGGTCTATAAGCGGGTGTCATTATGAGTATATTTGTATTATTTAACAATAAATTATGGTATGTTGTGATTATTTAACAAGCATAGGGCTGCAAAAAACGGGTGGGCGATGTTCTGACATTAAACATAATATATACAAGACTATGAAACCGCGTTTTATTTTGGGCGCTGCAATTGTTGCCGCAGCCTTTGCTTTTGGCTCTCAACGTGCCGATGCTTGTACAAGAGCCGTTTATACCGGACCCGCACCCGAGGTTCCCGGTGCACAGCCCCTGCGCATCGTGGGGCGTTCGCTCGACTGGAAAACACCTATCCCCACCAATCTTTATGTCTATCCCCGCGGTATGGCCAAGAAGGGTAACACTGTGGCCGGCTCGGTGGAGTGGACCTCAAAATACGGAGCTGTCTATGCCGTGAGCTATGATGGCGGCGTAACCGAGGGTATGAATGAGAAAGGATTGGTAATCAACGGACTGTTCTGTAAAGGAACCGTCTATGTAAACTCCGATACCGACAATCGTCCGGCTATGTCCATGGCTGTTTTCGTAGCCTGGCTGCTCGACATGAATGCCACTACTCCCGAGGTCGTCGAGGTACTGCGCAAGCAAAATTTCACAATCTCCGGTGCTACGTTTGACGGCGGAACCGTGTCGCAGCTTCACTGGGGCATAACCGATGCCGAGGGCCGCACGGCGATACTCGAGTTTGACAACGGAAATGTCGTTGTTTATGAGGGTGATTATCCCGTTCTCACCAACGACCCCGCATTCCCTAAGATGCAGGCCATCAATGAGTATTGGGAGAAAGTAGGTGGCTCGAACATGCTGCCGGGTACAGTTAAGAGTCCCGACCGATTCGTGCGTGCCGACTATTTCATCAAGCACACCGAGAAGACCAACGATGCACGCACCGGACTGGCTATCGTGCGATCGATCTTGCAGAACGCATCGGTGCCCTACTTGTACACGGTCGAGACAGAGCCCAACGTATCATCGACACAGTGGCGCACGTTTGCCAACATACGCGACCTGCAGTATTATTTTGATACAGTAACAGCCGAGGGTATCTATTATATTGACCTCAAGAAGTGTAACTTCGAGCCCGGCGCCTCGGTAATGAAGCTCGACACATCAAAAGAAACCACCCTTGCCGGCGAAGCCAACTCCCACCTCAAGCCCGTCGCCCCCTTCACCCCCATGTACTGATTTAGGTTCGAGGCGCGAGGTACGAGGTACAAGGCGCGAGGTACGGGGTCCGAGACCTGTAGTGACGCGGCGTGCCGCGTTGACCCAGGGTAGGTTCGAGGCGCGAAGTATGGGGTACGAGGCGCGGTGTGCCGCGTGAACCCTGTGACCCCCCGAAGCCTATGTTTGGCGCTTAAGTGGCCGATAATCAGCGTATAGCGGCGCGATGAATCGTGGCCGCCTGAGACAAAAATAAATGTTTTCCTGACTGTTGACCGCGGTCTGGAAAACATTTTCTTTTTATGGCCTCTTTGTGTAGCGGGCGAAGCGGTAGGCGACGCCTGTCCGGGGGTCGGTGGCCGGTTCGCTTTGCTCGGTAAGGTGCCACCGGGCGGGGTCTACGGGCGGGAAGAAGGTGTCGGTGTCGGTGGGCGATGGGGCCTCGATATGAGTGAGATACAGTTCGTGGGCCAGCGGCATGGCCTCGCGGTAGACGCGGCCTCCGCCTATTATGAAGCAATCATCGCCGGCGGCCTCGATGGCGGCCTCGAGCGATGGGAACACCTCTATACCGGGTGCGATATAGTCGGGGTTGCTCGTAATCACGAGGTTGCGACGCCCCGGGAGCGCTCCGCCGGGAAACGACTCGAACGTGTTGCGACCCATGACGATGGGGTTGCCCATAGTGAGTGCTTTGAAGTGCTTGAGGTCGGCCGAGATGTGGTAAAGGAGGTCGCCGCGGCGTCCGAGCCCCATATCGGCAGTAACGGCTGCAATGATGCTTATCATACTGATACCTGTGCTTTTATGTGAGGGAGAGGATCATAGTCCTCGAGCTTGAAGTCCTCATATTTGAAGTCGAAAATGTTCTTGACGTCGAGGTTGATAACCATGCGTGGCAGCTTGCGGGGAGTGCGCGAAAGCTGCTCCTTTACCTGCTCCACGTGGTTGTTGTAGATGTGGGCGTCGCCCAGGGTATGTACGAAGTCGCCCGGCTTGAGTCCTGTGACCTGTGCTACCATCATGAGCAGCAGGGCATATGAGGCTATGTTGAAGGGCACGCCGAGGAACGTGTCGGCGCTGCGCTGGTATAGCTGGAGCGACAGGCGTCCGTCGGCCACGTAGAACTGGAAGAAGGCGTGGCACGGCGGTAGGTTCATGTTCTTGAGGTCGGCCACGTTCCATGCGCTCACGATGATACGGCGCGAGTCGGGGTTGTGCTTGATGGTCTCAATTGCCTCCGATATCTGGTCGATGAAACCGCCGTCATAGTCGGGCCACGAACGCCACTGGAAGCCGTAAATGTGACCGAGGTCGCCGTTCTCGTCGGCCCACTCGTTCCATATCCTCACGCCGTTGTCCTGCAGATACTTGACGTTTGTGTCGCCCTTCAGGAACCACAGCAGCTCGTGGATTATTGACTTGAGGTGCAGCTTCTTGGTGGTGAGCATCGGGAAGCCCTCTGAGAGGTCGAAACGCATCTGGTAGCCGAACACGCTGCGTGTTCCGGTGCCGGTGCGGTCCTCTTTGTTTACGCCGTTGTCGACGATGTGTTGGAGTAGGTCGAGATATTGTTTCATTTTGGGGTTGATTTGACGGTTGGATTTTGTGACGCCGGGCCCATGGTCTGAGTGACAGCCGGCCGTGGAGGCTTGATGCTCTGCAACATAGGGAGCGAAAGGCGGTGACGTCGCGTGGTATAATGGATGGCATCGTCGGGGCACGCGGCCACGCAGTCGAAGCACACCACGCAACGGGTGGCGTCGACCGTTCCCGCCTCGCTGTCGATGCACGACGCCTTGCAGGCGTCCTCGCAGCGGCGGCAGTGGGTGCAACGGTCGGTATCGATATCGAAGTGAAAGAGTGCGAGGGTGTTGATGCAACCCAAGGCAGCGCCCACGGGGCATAGAGTGTTGCATACTTCTCGTCCGCGCACGGCGGCAATCGAGACAAGAAACACCACGTTGATGGCAGCCGAGATAACCATGCGCCCGGCCACCGGCACATCTTTTGTGCCTGTCAGCCAGTCGGCTACGGGCAGTGCCAGCGAGGTGACCATCGACGAGTAGGAGTCGTAGGGCGAAACCTGCAAGAAAGGCATGACCGACCACGACACGGCAAGCGACCCGAAGCATACCGCCATAAACAGTATAGCTATCATAGCGCCTCTGACGAACCATGGCAAGGACGGTTTGTAGTGGTAAGGACGGCGAAACCGCCGTGGGCGCGGCAGTCGTGCTGCAATGTCCTGCAGGGTTCCGAGCGGGCAGGCGGTGGAGCAGTAGATACGACCGAACACGAGCGTGACGACAAGCCACACACCTACGACCGACATACCACCCAGCATGGCCATCGGCACCAGTTGCCAGCGCTCTATGCCGTGGCGCACGGCAGCCGTGACAAGCGTAGGGGCAGCCATCAGCGACCACGTAATGACCGCCAAGACCACAAGCTGCACCGCAACGCGCCCTATTTTCAGAGTCCTGTTCATCGTATAATGCAAATATACAACAAAAACATGAAACCCCACCCATCCCCCAAAAATTCCCTTTCTCTAATCGACGGCATTTTCCTCGCTGCCGCTCGTTATAGCCAACGGCAAAGTCGGTTTATTCGGGTATCGGGTATCGCATGAAAAGCGTTTCAGAGTCTTCGTCCTCCGACATTCCGTAGATGTATCTATCGTCCTGCGACACCATGATATTTATAACCATGGGGTTGAGACTCAGTGTTTTTATAAGATTACCGTCCCAGTCATAGACTTGCACGTCGCCTTTAAACTGATAGTCGCAAGCCGTACCCTTGAATTTGTCGGGCATATTGCCCATAAAGACCTGTTTCAGATCGTTAAGTGTACATCTTGGCATAAGACAGTAAATATATTTCTCAGTAGCCACAGGGATTATTCCATAGGCCGTTTCACCGCTTGTGATTCGTGGCATACCATTTGTGCTATCTACTGTATATTCAGGTAGTTGATCAAGTACAATTTTTCGGTCTCGTATAGAATCGTTCTCGACGGTGAATATTTCCATATACCGGGAGTTGTCGGCGGTATAGACAAATTGGTCGTGATTGGGACGACGGGCAAATCGACTGTTAGGTACATACAATAATCCTTTAGTATGTATCGGTGTCGATTCATTGTCCTCAATATCAAAGCCTTTTACCGGATGCACAGTATTATCCTCGTGGTCTATCCTCATAAACCATGGTTTTGAGATCTCGGTTGAGGCAGAATCGGTGGTCCATCTTACTGTACAGAGTAAATCGTTGTTTCTAAGACCGCAAACATTATGTAATACAGCTCCGGCGGGCCAGTTGGGCGTAAAATCGATGTTTAAGCAAGAATCAGCGTTTGCCGACATGTCATACGTCACGATTGATTTCGTGTTGTTGTTATATAGTGACAGCTGTTTGGTATCGGTGCTGTAAGAAACTGTACAATAGGGCATTTCAAAGGGACCGGTACCTTTTTTACCTATACGTTCAATGATATAGGCCGAATCGCCGGCAAGTCTGAATCTATCAATAAGATACCTGTCAGAAAAAGATGTAAGGTAAGCTGTACTGTCGTCAACGGCCCATATTACAGGACTTGAAAGAGGTTCTGAATTATTAATGATTTCACCTGTCAGTGTGATTGTCGGGGGAACATCTTTACCTGATTGATTACAGGAAGCGCATAGCAGCAGAAGTGTGAGCAGAGAGTAAATGTGATGTTTCATGAGAATATGGTTTTTAGCGGCGCTAATATAAGGAATCGATACCGGTAGTCAAAATTTCAAGCTAAAAAATTGTGGCGTATAGGTCAATTCGGGTGCTGAAATCTTTGTAACGGCCATATTGCACA
>CANDNO010000093.1 GCA_947386115.1 uncultured Muribaculaceae bacterium | reverse complement strand
TAATCCATATACATATTGCCTTGGTAATCCCATTATGCTTGTTGACCCAACGGGAAAACGTCCAACTGATCGTGAAGCATATCTTATGGCAGAAGCTTCGTATCTTGATGTTGGTGATTTAAATAACGATAATGAACTTATAATTAAATTACATGAATCAGGATGGAATATATCTTCATTGGGTAGTGAACTAACTTTGAATAATGAAACTTCGGGATTAAATAGCCTTGTCTTTGAAAAAACAGTAGATGGCGTTACGGAGTATGCTTATGTTTTTCGTGGTACCAAGGAACTTGTAGATGCTCATTGTGATGAATTCGCCCAAACAAGTTCAAGAAGCAGTTAACAATGCTGTTTCAATTCATGAAGCTGCCGATGGAGCTGAGATTACATATGTAGGCCATTCTTTAGGTGGCATGGAGGCAGCCGCAGCCAGTATGAAGACCGGCGATGCCGCTATTACATTCAATCCTGCCGCAATTACTGATAAGATTGCCGGTGAACTTGGCCTTGGAGATGCCTCAAAAGTAGATAATTTTGTTTTACGCGGAGCCACCTACTCATTTATGGGATTAAGAATATCACAAGGTGGTGACCCTCTGTATAATGCTCAAAAAGCGATTGGCCGCACTCCGCCTGGAAATATAATAAATATTTACACCGGTTCGTATAGTATGAAGCATGGAATCAAGCATTTCGGAAACCTGCCTCGTTTTTGGAAATAATAAATTATTAAACTATGAAGATATCCAAAACTACATTGTTCGCAATCATATTCATTTCATTGGTTATAAGTTCCTGCGAACCATATATGCACAAGTACTTCTTGACTGAAGATGAAATGGACTGGCTGAGAGTATACAATAAAAATGATACAATACTTTTCATTTGCGATGTTGATAATGATATAGATACAATAATTATAAAACATAACGGAATAAAAAACCCACGCAACCATAATCCTTTTGATTGGGAAGATAAAGGTCTTATCGCAATAATGTTAGAAACCAGCAATGAGATTACTGGATGCGGACGTACCGTTTTCAGATTGACACATGATAATATTAATTATGAAGGTTGGCTTTCGTTAAGCAAGACTAAAAAGAAAGGATATGCACATTTTATTTTATCTATTCCGGATGGTAAAAGGTGGAATAATAGAATCCCACTGGAACCACCTTATGTCGGAGATTTTTTCTTTCCCGTACCTGACCGATTATACCTAAACAGCGATTCAAATAAAGTTGTAAGCAATCTGGTATGGGACGATATAAAAGAGCTAACATGGGATAAACATACCGGCCTTGAATCATATTCGTTCGGAGATTCGATTTACTATCGATTTTACAAACGCATTCCTGCTAAACAAGACAATTCTGAACAATGATCAACTTCTCAAAAAATGAAATAAACAATCAAGGCAACATCCGTGCGGTAGTCGATGTCAACGGCACAGCCGTGCATACCACCGACTACTACCCCTACGGCCTCCCCATGGCAACATCAACCGGCGCGGCCATAAACCGCTACAAATACGGAGGAAAAGAACTCGATACCCGCAACGGCCTCAACTTCCACGACTTCGAGGCCCGCATGCTCTTCAACGACATCACCCTGTTCAGCCGCCCCGACGACCTCGCCGGCAAGTACCCCCACCTCAACCCCTACCTATACTGCGCCGCCAACCCGATAATGTTTATAGACCCATCGGGTAAAGAACTACATTATTTGGATGATGATAAAGAATACGTTTATCAGATAGTTGACAATCAAATCGCGGTATATGACATGAGAGGAAATATTGTCGATCAATCTTCATTATCTATAATGCAACAATCAACAATTGAATGCTTGAATGAATATTTAGGTACCAAGGTAGGAACGCAGTTAGTATCAAATATTATTTCTTCGGATAAAACTGTTACGATGACATTTGATTCAACCAAGCCTAATTATCTGGACTCTGATACTGGTACTCTGTATTTCAATCCAAACAAAAGCGAAAGTGGTTTGTCTTTTAATGAATTAACTGGCAGTTACAGCAGAAGTGGGTCTGCTACAATAAATCTAAGTCATGAGATGGGACATGCCGAAGATTGGATAAATGGCACTATTGATAACAGAGTATGGGTTAATTTAGGTAACTCTGGTATTGCAGCTAAATCCGAAATACACGCTTGTTGGAGGGAAAACCAATTTCGTGCAGAAATTGGTTTTCCACAAAGAATTTCATACGCATCCAAACAAATTGGTGATATATATGTCCCCGTCTTATCAACTATTTTAGTTACTAATAAAGGACTATTCATGTTTAATAAACTTCCATGAAAATATGAAAAAATTGAATTTAGTATTTGTTTTTGCGATAGTAATGTCTATTATTATCAGCTCTGCTACTGCCCAGCACAAACTATCTAACTTTGAAAAGTATGAACTATATTTAGATAGTCTTGACCAAACAATCTATGGTAACTATTACTTGATACAGCCTAAGTTATACGAGATCTTAAATATGATGCCTGAAGAAGCTGGACGACAACAGATAATAAAGGATCTCATTCCCCCTGCTACTGCCTATCCACTAATATTCAGTGTAAAACTTAATCAAGATGATCTGGGTATGATAGATACTTTAAGATTCAATCCACTGAACGACACTATACTATGCAAAAACAGTGTTAGAATTGAAGATTCATACACAAATTGTGAATTAATATCTACTTTAGATTCTATGCGCATATTCGATATTTATAGTAAGACTCCACTATTTACTCATGGATTTACGGTTGATTCTTGCTATAAAGAACTCTACATTGACCTCATAAAAAATTGGGACAGCAATAAAATAGACATTGTTTGTCCAACGTTTGAACAAATGCCATATTCACCATATAGTATGTGCATAAGTCGCATCATTATAAAATGTGGTAAGCTGGTAGATGTTAAATATAAAAATTGTGTATCGATTGAATTTCAGAGATTGGAGTCTAAATCACAAGCCCATAATAAGTGTATTAAATAGTTATTACTCTAATAATATATCTCAACTCAATTTCTAATCAAAACATCATTACCTACCCATGAAAAAGTTGATTAGCCTGTTAGTATGAATGTAGAATGGTAGCACGTGTAAAGATTTACGTAGCGTGCTGTGGGTGGTGGGACCTATTTGGGGGTGTTGGGCGTTGGATTTATAAATGCGTTTTAACTCTAATTCTCATCACATGAAAACACACTCAATTTCAATCTACTCGGTGATGATCGCCTCGGTCCTGACAGTGTCTTCCTTCTGCCTGGCAGGGTGTCACCGTCATAAATCTGCTCCTGCCGATAAGGCGGTGAGGGTCACTACTTTCGCGCCGGGTTGCAAGGCTGGCTACGATTCGCTCGGCATGAGGCACTATTCGGGTACGATACAGGCTGCTACGGGCTCCGATCTGAGTTTTCTCGACGCGGGTACCGTGCGCCGGGTACATGTCAACGTGGGCGATCGCGTGGCCAAGGGCAAGCTGCTTGCCGAGCTTGACAATGCTCAGCTCTCGGCTGCATATGACATGGCCAATGCCCAGCTCTCGGAGGCTCAAGATGCCTACCGCCGCCTTAAGATGCTGCACGATGCCAAAGCATTGCCCGAGATCAAATGGGTGGAAATGCAAAGCAAATTGCATCAGGCCGAGAGCGCTGTCGAGATTGCGCGCAAAGCTCTGTCTAACACTAAGCTATACGCTCCCGCTGCCGGTGTGATTGCGTCTAAATCGATCGAGCCGGGTATGAATGTGGCGCCGGCCGTCCCGGTGCTCCGACTCGTGAGTGTAAATAATGTGAGAGCCACGATTGGCGTCCCCGAGAGCGAGATAGGAGCTTTCGCCGAGGGCACGACTTGCTCGTTTACGGTCGATGGTGCCGGAGACAAGGAGTACACGGGCACATTGATCGAAAAGGGTGTCGAGGCCGACCCGATAACTCGCGAATTTACAGTAAAATTTGGCGTGGACAATCCCGATTCCAAACTACTGCCGGGCATGATATGCCGGGTTGTTGTTTCCATGCCACAGGGGGCCGACGCTAAGGCTACATGGCAGCCGGTACTGCCCGTTCGCGCCGTGCTGCTCGACTTTGACAACCGTAATTTTGTATGGATCAAGAAGAACGGCAAAGCCGAGAAGCGATACGTTACTGCCGAATCGCTCACGCCTTCGGGACTGCTCATCACCGAGGGGCTCGAACCGGGCGACAGCATTATCGTGGACGGGCAGCAGAAAGTGAGCACAGGAATGGCTGTAACAGAAGCCACAGATGAATAACCAAATTTCGCGGAATCATGGCTAACAACGATAACAACAGACCGTCGGGGTTCGCACCGTCGCCCATGGTGGCGTGGGGATACCGCTACAGCGGCATAGTGCTGCTTATTGTCACTGTGCTCGTAGCGTTCGGTATCTTTGCCCTCGACAAGATTGACAAGAACGAGTTCCCCGACTACACCGTGCGCGAGGGACTGCTCGTTGCCGTCTATCCCGGCGCCACGCCCGAGCAGATCGAGAACGAGGTAATGGGCCCAATGGAGGACTACGTATTCAGTTTCAACGGGGTCGACAAGTCAGAGACTCATACACAGGCCACGCAGGGCATGGCCATAATGTTTGTGAATCTCGATGATAACGTAGATGACACCGAGGGATTCTGGAACAAACTTAAAACCGGCACGTCGACTCTGAAAATGTCGCTTCCGGCCGGGGTTCTCGGCGTTGAGGTGCTGAGTAATTTCGGCAACACATCGGCCGTACTGATGACTATGCAGAGCCGCGACAAGACCTACCGCGAGATGGGCGACTACATGGACCGCCTCGTCGACCGCCTCAGAGGTATAGCCAGCGTGGGCGACATGTCGGTGACCGGCAAGCAGAAAGAGCAGATATCGGTCTATCTCGACCCAGAGAAACTGCGCCACTACGGCCTCGACGAAGGCACACTGGCAGCGACTCTGTTTACACAAGGGTTCTCAACCACGGCAGGCAGCCTCAGGGATGCCCGCTACACGAGTCCTATCCTGGTCAAGGATCCCATCAACTCGGTCGAAGAGGTCGAGCAGCAGGTAGTGCTGTCACTGCCAGGCGACGGCGGAACAGTCAAACTCAAAGACATAGCGCGCGTTGTCAGGGAATACCCTGTGCCCGAGAGCTATATAACCAACAATGGCGAGAAGTGCATACTGCTTAGCCTGTCGATGAAGGATGGCCACAACATCGTCGAGATGGGCGATGAGGTGCAACGTGTAATCGACGAGTTCAAGCAGGAGCTCCCCGACGATGTCGTTCTGTACAATATCACCGACCAGCCTGTGGTGGTAAACAACAGCGTGATATTCTTTCTCGAGGAACTGCTCATAGCCGTGGCGGCCGTGCTGCTGGTGATCATGGTGCTCCTGCCATGGCGAGTGGCAATGATAGCCGCGTCGACCATCCCGGTTACAATCTTCATAGCCTTGGGCATTTTCTACGCCTTCGGCATAGAGTTGAACACCGTCACGCTCGCGTGTCTAATCGTGTCGCTCGGCATGATTGTTGACAACTCGGTAGTAATCATCGACAACTACGTAGAACTCACGTCACAGGGAATCGACCGCAAGACCGCCACGCTACAGAGCGCTACCGTATTCCTCAAGGCAATCATAGCTGCCACGCTGGCAATATCGGTCACCTTCTTCCCGTTCCTTATGACGCTCAAGGGGATGTTCCGCGACTTCCTCACCGACTTCCCGTGGGGCATAACCATCATCCTGACGGTCTCGCTCATCGTGGCCGAGATGCTGGTACCGTTCCTCCAATATAAATTCATAAAACCGTCGACCGGCACTGCCGATAAGCCCGCACGCCGACACCTGTCGCTCATGACGATGATACAGAACGTCTACGACAGGCTCGTCACCGTGTGCTTCAACTACCCCAAGACGGTTCTCGTAGTGGGAATACTGTCGGTCGTAGCATCGCTTGTCGTGGCTACGCTCATGCCTATCAAGCTGATGCCCATAGCCGAGCGCAACCAGTTTGCGGTAGAAATATATCTACCCACCGGCACTCCGCTCACACGCACCACCGAGGTTGCCGACTCCCTCTCGCGCATGATGAGCCGCGACAGCCGTGTAAAGAGTATCGCAACGTTCCATGGCTGCAGCTCACCACGATTCCAGACCACCTACACGCCACAGGTGGGCGGGCCCAACTTCGCCCAGTTCATAGTCAACACCGAGAGCAATGCGGCTACTATCAACCTGCTCAACGAGTTCGAGCCCATCTACAACAACTACTTCCCCGACGCCTACATACGCTTCAAACAGCTCGACTACAGCACTGCCGGCTACCCCATACAGCTACAGATTCAGGGATATGACCGCACGGACATAACATCGACCGCCGACACGATTCTCAACCTCATGAGACGCCATGGCGACGAGCTGTGGATCGTGCGCTCCTCCAACGGTGTCGACCAGGTCGTCACCGAAATCGCCCCCGACGAGACAGCCATGAACCGCACCGGCATCAACTCTACCCAGCTTGAAGCCACGCTGGCAATGAGATATTCGACCGGACTCCCCGTAGCCACAATGTGGGATGGCAATTACGGCACACCGGTAGTGCTCAAGACAGCCCAGGCCGACACATCACACGTCGCCGACCTGGCCGTGGAGCCCATAGGGTCGCTTCCCGAGGCCATGGTACCCCTAAGCCAGTTTGCCGGCATCAAGCCTCACTGGACTCCCGGTTTCATAAGCCGTCGCAACGGAGTGCCCGAGATTACGATTTTCGCACAGTCACACCGCGACCTCAACGCCATAGATATTACGCGACAGCTCAAAGCCGAGATTGACAAGGAAGTGCCTGCCAAGGAGGGTGTCAAGATTAATTATGCCGGCGAGTGGGGGCAGACGTGGCAGATCATACCCGAGCTGGCCCAGGCACTTGTGATGGCCGTCGTGATTATCTTCTTCATCCTGCTCTATCACTACAAGAACGTAAGACTTGCCGTACTCATGGTATCGTCGTTGTTGCTCACCATTCCCGGCGCAGTGGCAGGCATGATGATACAGGGAGTGCCGCTGAGCCTCACATGTACGCTCGGCCTGATATCGCTCATGGGCATTCTCGTGCGCAACGCCATAATAATGCTTGACTATGCCATCGAGCTGCAACGCGGGGGCATGAGCGTGAGGGATGCCATTTTCTCGTCGGCCAAGCGACGCATGCGCCCAATTTTCCTTACCTCGTCGGCCGCATCGATGGGTGTGCTCCCCATGGTCATTAGCCCGAGCGCCCTATGGCAGCCTATGGGTTCGGTGATATTCTGGGGCACTATCATCACTATGATTTATATTCTCACTTTCATACCGATTGCCTACTGGAAGATAATGCCCGACACCCCCGCCGCATCATCGACAGCAACCGCAACCGCTAATACCACACAATCATGAGACTCAAGAAATCGATAATAGAATTTGCAGCGTTAGTAGCATGCCTGCCGGCAGCACTGCCCGCTATGGGCGAGACATTGTCGCTCGACGAGTGCCGTGCCATGGCGCTGCAGAATAATGCCGCGGTAAAGATTGGACTCGAGAAAGTAGAATCGGCCGTCAACACACGCCGCGAAGCCTTTACCAAATACTTTCCCGAGGCCGAGGCCGGCGCGATGTTTTTCCACACCAACAAGGATGTGTTCAAGCTCGGCTTCCTTGACAACATCGTCATGGTCGATTTCCTTAACAAGGGACGCTCGGCCGGCGTCGGTGCCGTACAGCCAGTGTTCATGGGCGGACGCATCGTCAACGGCAACCGCCTGGCCAAAGTAGCCGAGGAAGCGAGCCGACTCGAGCTCGAATATACCCGCGACAATATCATTGCCACGACCGATACCTACTACTGGGACATCGTCAAACTGATGGCCAAACGGAGCACACTCGCATCGGCCCGCCTCTATGTCGACTCGCTGCGTGCCCAGGTTGCCGTAGCGCTCGAAGCCGGTATCATAACCGACAACGACCTGCTCGAAGTCGACCTCAAAAGGAATCAGCTCAAGGCCGACAGCATCGACCTCGAGAACGGCATCAAACTGAGCATGAGGCTGCTCGAACAGTTTATAGGAGCAACGCCGGGAAGCGTGACGATCGATGGCGAGATGATTGGCGACGAGATGCCTCAGTTTCCAGAGAACGTCTATTGCGACGCCGCTACCGCCTGCATGATGACACCGCGATATCAGCTCCTCGAAAAAAACATCAAAGCCAAGGAACTGGAGAAGCGCATAGCCGTAGGCAACAATCTGCCAAGCATAACGGTAGGAGCCGGTTACTTCTATGACCACATGCTGGGCGAGAACAACGGCTTTGCAGCCGTGAGCGTCACAGCCACCATTCCCATATCGGGCTGGTGGGGAGGATCATACGCCATAAAGCGCAGCAAGAGTGCTGTGAGACAGGCCCGGATTGAACGCGATGACTACGGCCAGCTGCTACGCATAGGCATCGACAACGCCTGGGACGATCTCACATCGGCCTATCGCAAAGCGGCAATAGCCAAAGAATCGATCGAATCGTCGGCCGAGAATCTGCGCATCAACCGTGCGTTTTACGATGCCGGCACAGCTCCGATTACCGATCTTCTCCAGGCAGAGGCCCTCCACCGCAGCAGCATGGACAACTTCATCGAAGCTGTCGCACAATACCATGTGAGCCTCACGGCCTACAAGGTAGCCACCGCACAGATCGACTGAGAGCCTAACAGTCAAACTCGGCGTGAAGAGCCTCGAAGCGGGCTGCTGTGGTCGCTCCGATACGCGCCATCGAAGCACGTACACGCTCGAGCGACTTGCGCTGCATGTCGCCGCTCTTGGAATAGAATTTGTCGGCATAGCACACGAGACGTTCAAGGAGTGTGCGTGGCATGTAATCGCCCGGCGGCATCGGCAGCGACATCGCCTTGATATCGGCAGCGGTGATTCCGGCTCCGGTGTGGCGCTCGGCCACGGCCGCGATATGCTCCGGCACCCCCTCTCGGCGCAAGAGTTGCGCGCCAAGGATACCGTGCATTATATATGGCTCGGTGCCATGACAGTGAATGCCGTCGGCATCGGTTAGGAAAATACCTATGTCATGAAGCATCGCTGCAGCCTCGATATCGGCAGGGTCGAGGTCAAGATTCTTACAGCGGGCAATATCAAGAGCCAGATCGGCCACCTGACGGCAGTGGCGCATATAAATATCCCGCAGGGGCGACCCCGCGGGATAATATTTATCAATTATTTTCTGATAGTCCATCATTCGATGATAGTGTTCCAGCCGTGTACATCGGGCTCCTCACCCATCTGTATGCCACGGAGCTTGTGGTAGAGGGCGGTTACAATCGGTCCGGGCTGACCATCCTTTGATACAATATACTTGTTGCCGTTGTCGAGGTCATGGATCTCGGCTACGGGCGATGCCACTGCGGCGGTACCCACTGCTGCAGCCTCGTCGATTTCGGCGAGCTCCTCTACAGGAATATGGCGGGCCTCAACCTCGATACCCATGTCGCGGGCAAGCTGCTGGAGCGACTTGTTGGTAATCGACGGGAGAATCGATTCGCTGGCCGGAGTGATATATTTACCATCCTTGATAGCGATAAAGTTGGCGGGACCACACTCGTCGAGATATTTCTTCTCCTTGGGATCGAGATACAGCACTGCCGAGTAGCCGAGCTCATGGGCGTGCTCGCCTGCGGTGAGGCTTGCGGCATAGTTGCCACCCACCTTCCAGCGGCCGGTGCCACGGGGAGCAACGCGGTCATACTCACGCATGATGCATATATTGGTAGGCTTAAATCCTTCCTTGAAGTAAGGACCTACGGGCGACACCATCACAATGAAAAGGTACTCCGAGGCCGGCTTCACACCGATGCGGGGCGTGATACCAATCTCGAGAGGGCGTATATAAAGCGAAGCGCCGCTGCCGTAAGGAGGAATGAAACGCTCGTTGAGTCTGACAACTTTCTTGACCATCTCGGCAAACAACTCGGTAGGTATCGGCTCCATAAGAATGCCACGGGCCGATTCCTGAATGCGGGCGGCGTTCTCCTCGAGGCGGAACACGCGCACTTTGCCGTCGACACCACGGAACGCCTTGAGGCCTTCGAAAATCTCCTGACCATAGTGAAGCGCACTGGCAGCCATGTGCAAGTTAATAGTCTCTGACGACGAAACTTCAATTTCACCCCATTTGCCGTCCTTGTAGACACAACGCACGTTGTAGTCGGTGGGGATATAACCAAAGGCCAGATTGGCCCAATCAAGTTCTTCTTTCATTACCGTAGAATTTTGTTGGCAAAAGTAACAAATAAAATTCAAAAAACGACAAATAAGCCAAAACTTTCCGCCTCGCCTCCTCCCCAAAGCCCGAAATACAGCAGCAGCGCCACCGCGAAATCTCTATTTGTAAGTTATAACGAAAGACAATTACATCATGTCTATATAGGTGTCTGTCATGTTTTTCAATAAACTCATAGAACTATCCAATGAGTCCAAAATATCTCCAATTAACTCATAGCTACTAATTAAAACGTTAATTTCATTTGTTGTATATTCTTGAGTATAAATCATTAAGGCAAACATCTTCTTCTTTGCCTTAATCAGTTCATCAAAGGACTTTCTTCTATTTTCGCAAGATTTGTAATTATCTCTGTATGCTCTTCCAAGGCTTCTGTTGTAATTTCTAGTGTATAAATTAATTTGAACTTCCAGTGCAGTAGTATACACCTCATTCTTAAATGAAATTAAATCTGAATTAAGCGTATTAATTTCATACGTCAGTTTAAGGTAGGATAACTCATGTGCAAGTGAATCGACTTTTTGGACTAACGCTTGCACTTGTTGCTGATTGTCTTGAGATTGCGCTTTTGCCGAAGAAGCGAAGAAGAATAATAAAAAAAGGATTGTAATTAATTTGTTCACGACACTTCGATTGATAGGGTTGATATTGTGCAAATATACGGATTTTTTCGTTATTTGGAAGATAAGAGAAACCATTAATTATTTGGCTTGCACTGCAAAATCGTTGAAGATTCCAAATCGAAGTGCAAAACTTTGAGATAGGAATAACTCATTCTCC
>CANDNO010000092.1 GCA_947386115.1 uncultured Muribaculaceae bacterium | reverse complement strand
AGCTCGCAGTAGCCGTCGACAACGGCATGCTCGGCAGCATCGACGCCAACCGCGGCGACTACCAGAACGGCTGGGACACCGACCAGTTCCCCATCGACAACTACGAGCTGACACAGGCCATGATGCAGATTATCCGCAACGGCGGACTGGGCAACGGCGGCACCAACTTCGACGCCAAGACCCGCCGCAACTCGACCGACCTCGAGGACATCTTCATCGCCCACATCGCCGGCATGGACGCCATGGCCCGCGCCCTTCTCAGCGCCGCCGAGCTGCTTGAGAAATCGCCCTACAAGCAGATGCTCGCCGAGCGCTACGCCTCGTTCGACGGTGGCAAAGGCAAAGAGTTTGAAGAGGGCAAAATGACCCTCGAGCAGCTCGTCGACTACGCCAAGACCCGGCCCGAGCCCGCAGCCCGTTCGGGCAAGCAGGAGCTCTACGAGGCCATCGTCAACATGTACTGCTAACAGTTTACCCTTCTGAACCTGTTGCCTTGTTGCGAATAGACTGTTAAAAGTATGTTGTACAACATACGTGAAACGTTTTCAAACGTTAATGAGACATTTTCAATTCCAATAGCGTGTCAAGATACAAATAATGCAACGCATTTATATTTTAACTTCATTAATCGGTTGTAAATTTGTTTTCACAAAAGTTTATTCGCAACAAAGCAGTAGATTCATACCTTTTATTGAAAACCAACCAATCATTTTATACCTAATTTAATTATTATCCATGAAAAGTAAAGCTTTTTGTTTGCGGTATGTAGCAATGCTCGTGATAGGGCTGCTATTCCCACTATGGGCTTACGCGCAAGAGATCACCGTCACGGGTACTGTTGACGATGGTCAGGGCGAGCCCTTGATAGGGGCACGAGTGCAGGAATCCGGCACTCAGAATATAGTCGTTACCGACTACGATGGTAATTTCTCCATCAAAGTTGCCCCGACGGCTAAGTTGACGATTGCTTATGTAGGCTTCAAGACCGCCGAGGTCGATGTAGCCGGCCGCACGACAATCAACGTGACTCTGCAGGAAGATGCAGCGCTTCTTGATGAAGTGGTCGTAGTAGGTTACGGACAGATGAAGCGCAGCGACCTTACCGGTGCCGTAGTATCGGTAGGTGAGGATGCTGTGAAAAAATCAATTGCAACGAGCATTGACCAGGTACTTCAGGGTCGTGCTGCCGGTGTGCAGATTCAGGCCAACTCGGGTACTCCCGGTGCTTCGACCTCAATCCGCATTCGTGGTATCAACTCGCTCAACGCCACCAACCAGCCTATTTTCGTAATCGACGGTGTTGTTATCGACTCGGCTACCGACAGTGACAGCGCCAACCCTCTGGCATCGATCAACCCCAGCGATATCGTCTCGATGGATATTCTGAAGGATGCGTCGGCAACAGCTATTTATGGTTCGCGCGCGAGCAACGGTGTCATCATGGTAACGACCAAGCGCGGCCAGGCCGGCGAGGCTGTCGTTACCTACGACATGTATCTTGGCTGGCAGGAGATGCCCAAGCAGTATGAGATGTTGACACTTCCCGAGTTTGCCGAACATTACAACTATCTTGCCAATGTGAAGCATCTGATGGATCCGAGCAACGCCTACCTGCGTCCAGAGCTTCTTGGCAAGGGTACCAACTGGCAGGACGAGCTTTTCCACAAAGCGTTCATGATGTCACACAACGTGTCAATCACCGGCGGTAACGAGAAAACAACCTATGCTATCTCGGGCGGTTATCTCGACCAGGACGGTATAGCCTACGGCTCATCGTTCCAGCGCGTTTCGCTCCGCTCGAGCCTTGAAACCCAGATCAAGAGCTGGCTTCGTGGCGGCGTGAACTTCTCGTTCACCGAGGCTAAACAGAAAGTTGGTGTCGATGATTCATCTATTATGAGCGCCCTGCAGCAGCAGCCTTCGGTAGCTCCTACATCGCCCGACGGCAGTTATGACGGTCCCGACGACGTGTGGATGCCCGACAATGCACTCGCACTTGCCGAGCTTATCACCAACAAGAACACCCGCGACAACCTCCGCTTCAATGTATTCCTTGATGCAACCATTATCAAGGGTCTCACATTCCGCACGGAGCTCTCGGGCGACTACAACTTCAACAAGTATTACTATTACAAGCCCGACTATAAGTTCGGCGTCCGCACAAGCGATATACGCGAAGGCAACTGGACAAAGACCAACACCAAGTATTTCTCTTGGCGCAATGTATTGACATTCAATCGTGAATTTGGCGAGAAGCACAACGTCAACGTTATGCTCGGTCAGGAAATATCGAAGAACAACTGGGAGACTCAGTATGGTGCGACATCGGGTTATCTTACCAATTCAACTCCCGACCTCAGCGCCGGTGACGTATCGAAGTCGACCTCAACCGGTTATCGCAACAACAACTCTATCGCATCGTTCTTTGGCCGTGCATTCTATTCGTTTGACGACCGCTACCTGTTGACCGCCACCATACGTCGCGACGGTTCTTCAAAGTTTGCCGAGGGCAAGAAGTGGGGCTGGTTCCCCGCTGTGGCTCTTGCTTGGCGTGTCTCGCAGGAGGATTTCCTCAAGGATGTACGTGACATCAATAACCTCAAGCTCCGTCTCGGCTGGGGTAAGACCGGTAACCAGAACGTTCGCGACTGGGCCTATATGGCACTTCTCAGCTCCAAGTCAACACCCTGGGGCGTAGGTATGCTCAGCGGCAATACGGCCAACCCCGACCTTACATGGGAAACGACCTCTTCATTTAACGTAGGTATCGATCTGGGCATGTTCAACAACCGTGTCGAACTCGTTGCCGACGTATATTATAAGAAGACCGACAACCTCCTGCTCGAGGTTCAGCTTCCCGGCTATCTCGGCTCGCTCGGACAGGGCGCTGCCGCCAACCCGTGGATGAACATCGGTTCGCTCGAGAACAAGGGTATCGAGCTTACTCTTAACACTACCAACATCACCAACGTGACTTCCAGTGGACTTCAAACATTGTATTCTCGCTCAACCGCAACAAAGTAAAATCGCTTGATACCGCGACAGCTTCGATCGAGCGTACCACTCCCACCGTCGGCGGTAAGTCGGATATCGTGACCCGCACAGTCGTAGGACAACCCATAGGCCAGTTCTGGGGCTACAAGGTAATAGGCCGCTTTGACAAAGCCGAGGATTTCTACTATCACGATGCCAACGGTCAGCTCCGTCAGGTAGCTATCCCCGAGGGTAACACAATCTCGTCGACCTCGACATGGATTGGCGACTACATCTTCGAGGACAAGAACGGCGACGGCAAGATCAACGCTGAAGACTGCGACTTCATAGGCAATCCCGAGCCTAAGTTCACATGGGGCTTCGGCAACAATTTCAGCTACAAAGGATTCGACCTCAACATCATGTTCTCGGGTGCTTACGGCAACAAGGCCCTCAACCTCACCCGCATGACAATCGGCGACCCCCGCTCGAAAGGCAATATCATGCGCAGCTCGCTCAACGTAGCCCAGATCGGCGTCATCGACCCCAATCTCCCCGATACCGATTTCCGCAACCTACGCGTAATCAATGGCGGCAGCACTACGATGCCTGCAATCCAGGAGTCGGATGCCAACAGTAACTATACCCGCGTGAGCGATCTCTTCGTCGAGGATGCTTCATACATACGCCTGCAGAACATTTCGCTGGGTTATACTCTGCCCCACAAGTGGCTCCAGAATATCTTCCTTGATAATGTACGTGTGTACTTCAGCGCACAGAACGTCTATACCTGGACAAAGTACAAAGGTCTTGATCCCGAAATCGGCGCAATGTACGGCGATGCTCTTAAGACCGGTGTCGACAAGGGCCGTTACCCCTCACCGCGCATCTATACCTTCGGTCTCAATGTTTCATTCTAATTGTTGACGACAATGAAAAACAAACTAATCATAAGTTCACTTGCATCGGTAGTTCTCATGAGCCTCTGCTCGTGTGACGATTTCCTGACGCAAAACAACAGCTACCAGGCCAATGACGAATCGTTCCTGGATAGCGATGCCGCTGTCGAGGCTACGACTGCACCGCTTTACAACTATGTGTGGCACTCGTTTAACGATAAATTCTATTACAGCGTGGGTGATGGCCGTGCCAACAACCTCACGGCTCCCTGGTCAAACTATATTTATCCCTATACCAACTTTACCGAGAATTCACTTTCCAATGGTCTTGAAGATGCATGGGGTTCGCTCTACTCGGTTGTGGCTCAGTCAAACAACACCATCAACCGTATAATCAGATACTCAGGCCCAGGTGTCTCGGAGGAAGCTAAGGTACAGGGTATGGCCGAGGCCCGTTTCATGCGCGGTCTTGCCTACTGGTACATCGGCTCGATATGGAACTGTGCCATCCTGTACACCGATACGGGCGAGAAGGTCAACGATTATGTGTGTCCCCCCAACCGTGTTACCGACGTCATGGAGTTTGCTATCCGTGATCTTGAGTATGCGGCTGCCAATCTGTCAAAATCGGCTACCAACGACGGTCGCGTAACATGTTACAGTGCCTACGGCATCCTGTCGCGTGTGTACCTGTCAATGGCCGGCCTGACAACCGACGGTATTTATGACGGTACTAATATCGCCACCGACTATAACCGCGGAACCCGCAATACCTACTACCTCAATCTTGCCGCCAAGGCTGCCGAGAAATGTATCGAAGGCCCGTTCAAACTCATGAGCGATTATCGTGACCTCTTCAAGGTAAAGACCTGGAACAACAACGCCGAGTCGGTGTTCCAGCTCCAGTGGCTCAACGGTGCTACATCGGCTATAGGCTGGGGTGCCAACAACGGTCTGTCGGCCTACTTCGGCTGGTCTACCATGGTGTGTGAGGTAAACTGGGGCAATGCCACTTACGCTTCCTACGACCTCGTAAGAGAGTATGACGATCCCAAAGACTTTGCAATGCGCCGTCATGCCACAATCGCCACCAACGGTGAGTACTACGAAGAGCTCAATGTAAAGAACGGAGGCTATACATATAATGTCGACGAGAGCGGCTACGACAACAAGTGCAACATCAAGAAATATGTCATCGGCAAGCTCGACGATAACGGCATAAGCTACCAGCAGTCGATGGGTGTCAATACCTATATGATGCGTCTGGCCGAGGTTTATCTTAACCTTGCCGAAGCTATCCTTGGCAACAATGACAAGACATCCGATGAAACAGCACTGCGCTACTACAACGCCGTGCGTCAGCGTACCGGTGTAGCCACCAAGAAATCGATTACCTGGGAAGACCTGCGCAAAGAGCGCCGTATCGAGCTTGCTCTCGAGGGTCAGTACTGGTATGACCTCGTGCGCCGCTCATATTACAAGCGCAACGAAGTTGTGAGCTATCTCAACACTCAGGACCGTAACTGCAGCTATGTTTACGACGAGAAAGAGAAATGCCAGTATGCCCTGAATAACGCCGGAACCGGTGTTTCGCAGGCTACCGAGGCAAGCCTTGTGTTCCCATTCTCTGATGTCGATCTTGGCCGTAACCCGCAACTCAGCTCGGCTCCCGTAGCCTACGAGTTTGGCGAGCGCGAAGTTACACATGCCCAATTGTATAACTAATCATTAGACAGACTACATTATGAAATATATCAATAGCATTCTGAGCTTTGCAGCAGTGGCAGTCGTTGCCATGGGCGCTGTTTCGTGCTCGGAAAAAGACGAGTACTTTGACTCAGAGTATCAGAGCACTCCTATTGTAGTCAACAAGGTATATCTTGAGGATTACAAATCGTCAGTTCCCGACCGTGAGGTTGAGTTTGGCCGTCTTGGCCAGATGCTGCGCCTCGATGGTAGCGGATTCATGGGTATGAAAAAAGTCACTGTCAACGGTTATGATACCTATTTTAACCGTAATTACGTGACAGACAATTCAATGCTCATCACTCTTAACTCAAAGACTCCGATCACTACGGCCGAGGAAAGCGAGCGTGATATCATACGCCTTATCAAGGACGATACCGAGCTGGCCTATCACTTTACCATCAGAGCGGCTATGCCCGGCATCAAGAGTATCTCAAACACTCTGCCCGTAGCCGGCGAGACCGTGACCGTGTATGGCAACGGACTCCAGGAGACTTCGAGCGTAACTCTTCCCGGTGGTGTTGAAGTGACCGATGGCATCGAGAGCGACAATGTCGACGGCGAGTGGTTCACATTTGTGATGCCCCAGGGTGTTACAACAGGCGGAGCCATTACAGCCATAACCGCCAATGGTACCGCTCAGTCACCTTCATATTTCAATTATACCGACTGCATGATCATGGACTTCGACGGTCGTTACGAGCAGGGCTCATGGGGCAGCAATGCCAGCATGATTACCGCCGACGATCTCGTTGATGACCCGCTGGGACAGCGCGGCAAGGTATTCCAGCTCGTTCCCGACCGCATTCTTGCCGATGGCGTTCAATCGGGCAAACCACGTGTTACAGAGTGCTGGACCGCCGGCAATGACAATGCCAGCGATGACTGGACCCGCATGACACAGTATATCGATGCCACGACTCCCGTCAATGAGCTCGCATTCCAGTTTGACATCTATTGTCCCGAGCCCTGGAGCACAACCGGTCAGCTCGAAGTGCTGCTTATCAACAACTACAACTTCGCAGGTTACACCAGCGACGACAACAATGCCAGCAGCCTCACGATGTTCTTCATTCCTTATGCTCAGCTCGGCGAGCCGTTCCGGACCGATGGCTGGACCACGGTTACAATCCCCTTCAGCGATATGGGCAAATATGCCGATATCATTGAGAAGGGCGAGGAGCCTGTACCGACCCTGCAGACAATCATTGACGACCGCAATGCTGCATCGTACCGCAACTTCGGCATGGGATTCGTAAACTCTGACTTTACGTTTGACGGTGTCGAGTTCAAGTCGGAGGCTTTCAACGGCCCGAAGATCTATATCGACAGCTGGCGCGTGGTTCCCTGTGCCGAAGTCGAGATGACCGATTTCCCCGAGGATGAGGAATAATATTAATGCCTTAAACTTTTGAAACAATGAAAAATAATTATAAAATCATTTCGGCTACCGTCGCTCTTGGTCTCATAGCCGCGGCGTGTGACGAGGAGGTGATGGAGTGGAGACCGTCTGACTCGACAGTGAGCTCGTCCGAACTGCCCCTGCAAGTCTCCGAGCAAATCCTTCTGTATAAACCCATCAAGGAATATGCGGCTCAGTATCGTCCCGGCGTTGACGTGACAATAGGAATGGGACTCGATAATTTCCTCAAGAAAGAGGCTTATCGTGATGCTGTTCTCGAGAACTTCAACGGTGTGACTTTCGGCAATGCCATGAAACACCAGTCGATCGTATCGGCGAGCGGCACATGCAACTGGACCAATGTCGACAAGTTCTTTGCCATGAACACCGGTCTTAAGCTTCATGGTCACAACCTGTTGTGGCACACACAGCAACAGCAGGCCTACATGAAATCGCTTATCGCTCCCAAGCTCATACAGGAGCAGCAACCCGGTGGCGGTGACGGTATTACCAATATCCTCGTAGGCGATAACAGCGACTTTGAAGGTGGTACTTCGGGTAGCTGGAGCTCATGGGGCAATGAGTCGACCAGGACAGTCGAGAGTGGTGTAGGTGTCGATGGCTCTAAAGCCGTTGTTCTGGTAAATCCTACCGATGGTGCCGACTACTATGTGGCTCAGATGGCCTATGACCTTGACGCCCCGTTGGCCGAAGGCAAGACCTATAAGATTAAGTTCCAGGCCAAGTCGAGCAGTGCGGCCGGCTCGCTCCAGATCGCCTATCAGAATTCGAGCACATACTCAGGCGGCCTTTACAAGAGCGTTGACGTAGGTACCGACTGGGTGACAGTCGAGGTCGAGTTCACCGTTCCCGAGGATGGCAAGGAGTATAATCGCTTGCTCATCAACTTCGGTAAGGTTGCTGCTACCTACTACATCGATAACATTAAGTTTGGTGAGTACACCGAGCCTGCTGCCGATCCTATGGAGAATATCCTCGTAGGCGACAACAGCGACTTTGAGGGTGGAACCACAGGCAAGTGGGGCTCATGGGGCAACGAATCGACCAAGAGTGTCGAGGATGGTGCCGGTGTCGATGGCTCTAAAGCCATGGCGCTTGTCAATCCTACCGATGGCTCTGATTACTATGTCGCTCAGTGTGCATACGATCTTGACGCCCCCATGGAGGAGAATGCCACTTATATTCTCCAGTTCCAGATTCGCTCTAATGTTGCTGCCGGTTCAGTTCAGTTCTGCTACCAGAACTCTCAGACCTATTCGGGCGGAGGCTATGCAGCTTATGACGCCGGAACCGACTGGGTAACTGTCGAGCATGAATTTACCATTCCCGAGGATGGCAAGGAGTATAACCGTGTGGTTATAAGCTTTGGTAAGGTTGCTGCCACATATTATATCGACAACGTGAAGTTCGGCAAGAAAGTCGAGGAGGCAGCCAAAGCGCCTTCGCGTGCCGCTGCCTACCACTATGAACTCAAGAGCGCTCAGGAAAAACGTGAGATTCTGCTCAACTACATGGAAGCCTGGATCAAAGAGGCTATGGAGCACTGCGGTCAATACTGCACATCGTGGGATGTTATCAACGAGCCTATCGATGACAGCGGTCGTTGGCGCGGTTTTGACGGTGCCTTCATGAGCAACGGCGATGATGATCCCGACCGCGAGCCCGTCGAGACAGAGCAGGACGGCCTTACGCTCAACTGGCAGAGCGGTGCCGGTAACAGCCACTGGTATTGGGGCTACTTCATCGGTAAGGACTATGCTGCCAAAGCGTTTGAATATGCCGCCAAGTACAATCCCAATGGAGCCAAGCTGTTTGTCAACGACTATAACCTCGAGACCAACCCCAATAAGCTTGCCGAGCTTATCAAGTTTGTCGAGTATATCGATGCCAACGGTGGTCATGTCGACGGAATCGGCACTCAGATGCACGTCCAGAAGTCAATCACCAAGGAGCAGGTTGACGCCATGTTCAAGACTCTCGCTGCCACAGGCAAGCTTGTGCGCATCACCGAGCTTGACGTTGCAATGGACCTCTCCAAGCTCAGCCCTGCCGACCAGCAGACACAGGCCGACGTCTACAAGATGATTCTCGACTCATACTTCGAGATTATTCCTGTCGAGCAGCAGTCGGGTGTCACAATCTGGGGCCTCAGCGACAAAGAAGACGAGCACGAGTACTGGCTCAAAGGTGATTGTCCCAATATCTTTGACGCCGACTATGCCCGCAAGATTGCCTATAAGGCTGTTTGCGACGCTATCGCAGGCTTTGATCTCTCGACCGAGTTTAACGGCGACGACTGGAAAGACGCCGCTGCCAAGCCCGTTGAGGATGAAGAAACCGAAGAATAATTAATGATTAATTCAACCGGGGCGGTGGAATGACCCCATCGCCCCGGTAATTTTTAAAACCTATAAAAATGCTGAATCGACTATTATCTATGTTCTTTCTTTTGACCGTGGCAATGACGCTTGCGGCCAAGGTTCATATTGACCGTGAACATATGGCCCCAAGGTTTATAGTCGACAACAAGCCAATGCTCATACTCGGAGGCGAGTTGGGCAACAGCTCGGCCACATGTGCCGAGGATATCGCAGCAATTTTCCCAAAGCTTAACCGAATGGGGCTGAATACGGTTCTCGTACCTGCCTACTGGGATCTAATCGAACCTGTAGAGGGCGAGTTTGATTTCACCCTTACGGATGATGTAATATCAGAGGCCCGATTAAATAATCTGAGGGTAATTTTCCTGTGGTTCGGAGCCTGGAAAAATTCCATGAGTTGCTACGCGCCGCTCTGGTTTAAGAATGATTACAAGAAATACCCGAGAGCACGCACCCGCGGTGGAGAGCCTCTCGAGATAGCAAGCGCTTTCTCTCCCGAAGTGTTTGCAGCCGACAGCACAGCGTTTTCGCGCTGGCTGGATCATGTCGACTCGGTCGACAACGATGACACAGTCATTGCTATTCAAATTGAAAATGAAATAGGTATGCTCGAGGATGCACGCGATCACTCCGAGCTTGCCGACAAGATATATAACAAAGGTGTCCCGGCACCGCTGTGTGAATATATTAATAAGAATCGAGATAAACTACATCCACATATACTCAGTAGTCTTAAGGTGAAACGCCTTGTACCGGGTATGTCGTGGAACGATGCTTTCGGCGACGAGACCGATTCAGATGAAATTTTCATGGCATGGAATTATGCCGGGTATGTCGAGCGGTTGGCGCGTCATGCCAAGTCGAAATCATCACGCCCGTTGTATGTCAATGCGGCCATGGATAGCCGCGGACGTAGGGCAGGGCAGTATCCGTCGGCAGGTCCGTTGGCCAAGTTGACCGATGTGTGGATGGCGGCTGCCCCGTCGCTCGATTTCCTGTCGCCCGATATCTACGATTCGGGTATTACCGACTGGATTGCAGGCTATGACCGCCCCGGCAACATCGTATTTGTACCGGAAATAAAGAGGTCGCGAGGTAATGCCGCTCAGGCTTTCTATGCCATAGGCGAGCACGATGCGATAGGACTGAGTCCGTTCTCGATCGAGAACGGCGATGACTCGGCTGAGTCTCCCAACGTGAAAGGCTATGAGCTAATGAAGCAGATGACGCCGTTTGTCGTTACAAAACAGGGTACAGGCGATATGAACGGCCTGTATTTTGACGCCGATTCGTTGACACGCACACTGGATCGTGACGGTATGCGCATCACCGTATCCCACTATTTTACACTGCCGTGGGATCCACGCAGTAAGGATGGCAGTCGCTGGCCCGAGGTAGGGGGTGTAATAATCAGAGTAGCTCCTATGGAGTACATAATAGCCGGGTCGGGACTTGTAGTCAAGTTTGAAGATTCGGGAAGTGATACCGATGTGAGCGTACGCGGAGAGGATGGCTTCGCGGCTCAAGGTGCAGAAACTTCAAGCCAAAAACGATGGAAGTCGCGACGAAAGATAGGGATAGGACCTGTCGCTGAAGTGCGTTTTAAACAGGACGGTTCTTTCGAGCCTGTGAGATATTTCAACGGCGATGAAACTCACCAGGGACGTCATGTGCGCATAGGTGTTGACGATTTCAAGGTGAAGATTCCAAATCGAAGTGCAAAACTTTGAGATAGGAATAACTCATTCTCC
>CANDNO010000091.1 GCA_947386115.1 uncultured Muribaculaceae bacterium | reverse complement strand
CGCAGCACTCGCACCTGAAACGAGCGCGTCTACCATTCCGCCACCTGGGCTTTTTCTTTGTGCAAAGATACGGCGATTTTGTGATGTGTGCAAGCGTTTATATTACTTTTTTTGATGCCAAGGCTGTCTCTTTATTATAATCGTTTGTGTTTCTTGTTCTTACAATATGGTTTCAAGTTCGCATACGGTTGCCGTCTACTTGTGTTTTTGTATCCTTAAACGTGCCGTATTAGAGCCTCGTATGTCTGTGAAATTAGTATATTTGCAAAAATATACCTGCGCATGAAACTTTCGGGGCTAAATTTGCACCTAATGAGGCAAAGCAAACAAAACAGACAAAGTATGACAGACCCTCCAACTAACGAAAGGGATTTTGCCTCGCTCATAAAGCTGCACTCCCGAATTATCAACAAGGTGAGCTATTTTTATGCTACCGACAAACTGCCGTTTGATGACCTTCGGCAAGAAATTTATGTCAATATCTGGCTGGGATTAAAACAGTTTAGAGGTGACAGCAAAATATCTACTTGGATTTATCGGGTGGCAGTAAATTCGGCACTCATGGCCTTGCGTTCGTCAAAATCGACCATAGAAACTGTATCGTTTGATTTTGGTCTGCTCGACCTCTCTACCGAGATTGACGATGCGCAAAAGGAAAATCTTCAAGTCCTTCACTCGTTGATTGATAGGCTTGAAGACATTGAGAAAGCTATCATCCTCCTTTGGCTTGATGAATATTCGTATGATGAGATAGCTGATGCGCTCGGTCTTAAACGCAACACTGTTGCAGTTAAAATCCACCGGATTAAAGACAAACTTTCAAAACAGATGTAATATGCAACTCAACGAACTTAAAAAAAGCATGTCGACTCTTGAGCAGGTACTCGCCATGACAAACTCTGACATCAAGATAAATGTGTCAACTGTCCAGACTGCCAAGACCAAGATACTCAAAAAAATACGCCAGTCTTTCACCTCTTGCCTTATTCTTGCCGTTGTTTTCACAGCTATGGCACTCGGCAACATAGAGCCTCAATCCTTCCCCAACTATCTTAAAATTGGCATGGCCGTATGTCTTGCTGTGGGTGCGGTGTGGTACATCTTTGTGTACCTCCAATTAAACCGTATAGATGTGGCGGCTCTATCTCCGGCTAATCTATTTTCCAAGACAGCAAACATAAAGCTGATGATGATTTCCGGAGAGGCGTTCTTCACAGTTTGCCTCGTCATATTTTTCACACTCCTTTCTCAATCCTTTTGGGAATATAATCAAATAGGTTTTTGGGCGATGATGGCTACTATACTGTTTGCTGTCATTTACGGCATATTTCATATGTGGCCGCAATACGTAAAACTGTTCCGTGACCTCAATTCCATAAGGGAATAAAATTCGACGATAGAACACTTAAAAAATAATGACTGAAAATCAAGCGATTTTCAGTCATTATGTGTACCCTGAGCCGGGGTCGAACCGGCACGGATTGCTCCATTGGTGTTTGAGACCAACGCGTCTACCGATTCCGCCATCAGGGCTTTTGTGTGGGCAAAGTTAGTGTTTATTTCTAAAATGTGCAAGCTACGGGGCGCGGTTTGTTATTTTTTTGCTATTTTTGTAAAAACTATTTTTTGATTATGGACTCTTGGATTATTTGGCTTATAGTCGCGGCGGTGCTGGTCGTTGTCGAGATTTTGTCGCAGATGGTGTGGACGTTATGTCTGGCTGTGGGTTGCCTTGGCGCGCTGGTGGCCGACTTGTGTGGCGTCGATATTCCGTGGCAGATTGCCATCATGGCGTTAACGTCGGTGGTGGCTTACCTGGTGCTGATGCCTTGGTTTAAGCGCTGGCATGACCACTCGTCGCCTCACGACCGCCATGAAAGCCGCACGGGCATGGATGCTCTGATTGGCCGCAAGGCCGTTGTAATCGCCGACATTGAGCCGGGGATGACGGGCCGTGTGCGTATCGACGGTGACAACTGGCAGGTGCGTGCGCCTAAGCTTGATGCCACGGTCGACTGTGGCTGCGAGGTGGTTGTGGTGTTCTACGACGGCAACATCCTCGATGTCGAAATTGTTAAATAATTCTCTAACACACATATTATCATGTCAACACTTTCCCTTATCCTTGCAGCTGCGGCTGTAATTCTGGCCATCGTGATTATTTCGGCCGGTGTCAAGGTTGTGCCTCAGAGCGAGACTCGCGTCGTTGAGCGTCTGGGCCGTTTCCACAGTGTCCTGTCGCCGGGCCTCAACTTCATAGTGCCGTTCATCGACCGCCCGAAGATGATCTACACTCGTCGCATCGAGACCAACGTAGCGGGGCGCACGCTCGTGCGCATGACTGCCACGACGGTGATCGACCTGCGCGAACAGGTCTATGACTTCCCGTCGCAGCAGGTTATCACCCGCGACAATGTCACTACCGAAATCAATGCGCTGATATACTTCCAGATCACCGACCCCAAGAAGGCGGTCTACGAGATTGACAACCTGCCTAACGCTATCGAGAAGCTCACGCAGACGTCGCTGCGTAACGTCATAGGCGAGCTTGAGCTTGACGAGACTCTGTCGTCGCGCGACACGATCAACTCGAAGCTGCAGAACATCCTTGACGATGCCACCAACAAGTGGGGCGTCAAGGTAAACCGTGTGGAGCTGCAGGATATCACTCCGCCCGAGACGGTGCGCGTGGCCATGGAAAAGCAGATGCAGGCCGAGCGTAACCGCCGTGCCGAGATTCTTAACGCCGAGGGCGAGAAGCAGTCGCTCATTCTGCGCTCGGAGGGTGAGAAGGCTTCGAAAATCAACCAGGCCGAGGCTACCAAACAGTCGGAGATTCTTCGCGCCGAGGGCGAGGCACAGGCTATCATTCTCAACGCCGAGGCAGAGGCAGAGGCCATACGTCGCGTGGCTGCCGTGGTGGCCGAGACCAACACCGACCCCGCAACCTACATCCTTGCAATGAAATACATCGAGACACTCAAGGAGATGACCTCGGGCAAGGACAACAAGACCGTCTACGTGCCCTACGAGGCCTCGTCGGTGCTGTCGTCGATAGGCTCCATCCAGGCACTTTTCACCGGCAACAACGGTGGTGCCACTCCGCCCGTAATGCCCCGTCGATAAAACCAAGCTTCGGGCTCGCTTGTTAAATATTCATAGACTTCAACTTTCTCAAGCTGAAAGTTGAAGTCTATATGTTTTAATACCTCGTCAAATAAGAGCTTGTTTTCGACTGAACATAAACAATCCAACTATATTATGAGACTTAACGGACGAAGAAACAGCAACAACGTTGTCGACAAACGGCGCATGTCGGGAAAATCAATTGGCATAGGTGGCGGCATCGTAGGCGTCATTATTGCCGTAGTAATCACACTCATGCAGGGTGGAGGCATAGGCGACGTAGCGTCGACCGCCCTGTCATCGCTCAGCCAGCAAGGCACCGAGAACTACGTGCCCGATGCCGAGGACGAGCGCCTGGCCGACCTGGCCTCGAAAGTTCTCGCCGGCACCGAGGATGTATGGACCCGCGAGTTCAGGCGCCAGGGCTGGGGCGAATACACACCGCCACAAATGGTACTGTACCACGGAGCGATACAGACCGGCTGCGGACAGGGAACCGCCCAGGTGGGCCCGTTCTATTGCTCGGCCGACCAGACCGTCTACATCGACCTTGACTTTTTCAAAACCATGGACTCGCAGATAGGCGCGTCGGGCGATTTCACCTACGCCTACGTCATCGCCCACGAGGTAGGCCACCACGTGCAATATCTCCTGGGCACTCTCGACCAGGCCCACAACCTCATGTCGCAGCTTGATGACACCGAGGCCAACCAGGTGAGCGTGCGTCTCGAGCTACAGGCCGACTATTATGCCGGCGTGTGGGGCCACAACGACAACGAGATGTTCGGCTCTATCGAGGAGGGTGATATCGAGAACGCCATCAACGCCGCCTCGAAGATAGGCGACGACTACCTGCAACGCAAAGCCACCGGCCGCGAGATGCCCGAGAGCTTCAACCACGGACGCTCGGCCTGGCGCGTCAACTGGCTGCGCAAGGGCCTCCAGACGGGCGATCCCCGCCAAGGCGACACGTTCTCGGTTCCCTACGGACAATTCTAAAATAAACACCATAACAAAGTGGCTCGCCCGGCCTTGACAGCCTGAGCGAGCCACTTTGTTATTTTCTTTGGGTCACCCTATCGGGCTGTCTGGTCGTTGCCCTGCAGAGCGCGATTCTGAGCACGACGAGCGCGAACAATCATTATCGAGGCCGTGAACCATGACAGCGAGAAAACGATCATTCCTAGACCGGTAATCAGCGTCACCATCGAGTCGGTCATCTTAGGCTGCCCCATGCACAGCATCACTACGCCGGCTACGAGCACGAGCACCGGACCCGCATAAAGCCACACAGGGATTCCGTGATCCTTGACCGCACGCGACATGAGATAGATGAGCATAAGCGACGCGAGCACCATCACACTGCCGAATATGTAAACAAGAATAGGCGTGAACAGCCCGGGAGCCACTACCATGAGAACGCCCAGGCCTACCGAGGCTACGCTCGAGATCCAGCCGGCCACCTTCATTGTGGCCGTGGGGCGGTGACGCTCATCGTCACGATGGCTGAACAGCAGTACAAGGTTGATAAGACCGGGAACAATAAGCGTCACACCGGTTATAAAAACGATGGTGTGGGGTATGTTTTCACGAGCGTGAACATAACATAACAGCAGGCCCGCAGCCAGGATTATCAGATTGGTGATTACAGTTGCTTTTGAATTCATAGCGGTTATGAGATTTTAATTGATAAGTTATAATTTAACAAATAGCAACAGACTAATGTTGGGCAAATATACAGTTATTCCATATCTTTGCAAAATAAATAGTCCAAACATCATGAAAATAGGCATCATAGTAGCCATGAGCAAGGAGCTCAACCTCCTGTTGCCCCTCATGGACAAGGCAGTAAAAGTAGAACACGATTCCATAACGTTTCACTGCGGCACGATAGGCGAGCACCGCGTCTACGCCATGCAATGCGGTATAGGCAAGGTGAATGCAGCCATCGGCACCCAGACGATGATCAACGTTTTTGCCCCCGAGCTCATCATCAACACCGGCGTTGCCGGCGGTACGGGAGCCGGAGCCGGCATCATGGACATCGTCATAGGCGAGCGCATCGCCTACCACGACGTGTGGTGTGGACCCGGCACCGAGTGGGGCGAGGCAGCAGGCTGCCCGCGCTTCTTCAAGTCGACCCGCCGCCTTGTCGACATGCCGCTGTTTGATACCGACTCTACCGTAAAGCGCGGACTGATAGCCTCGGGCGACATATTCGTGTCACGCCCCGAGGAAGTGGAACGCTTCAAGGCCCTGTACCCCGACGTGATGGCCGTCGACATGGAATCGGCCGCCATTGCCCAGGTATGCTACATGCGCGGCATTCCCTTCTTCTGCATGCGAGTGGTAAGCGACACACCGGGAAGCGACAACAACATCGCCCAGTATGAAAACTTCTGGGAGAAAGCCCCCGAGCACACATTCTCGCTCCTGAGCCTCATGTTACAGAACCTCTGATTTTCCTCTCCCAACTCAAACGCTGTTATGGAAAAAATCGCAAGCTTCACCGTCAACCACCTCACTCTGAAGCGGGGTATATTCGTGTCACGCCGCGACACCACACCGTCGGGCGACGTGATAACAACCTTCGACATACGCATGTCCGAGCCCAACCGCCAGGCTCCTCTTGACGGCGCCACGCTCCACACTATCGAGCACCTCGCCGCCACCTACCTGCGCAACCACCCCGAGTGGGCATCGCGCATCGTCTACTGGGGACCCATGGGCTGCCGCACGGGCAACTATCTGCTCGTAAGCGGCGACTACTCGTCGAGCGACATACTGCCGCTCATAGTCGAGACAATGCAGTTCATAGCCGACTACGCCGGCGATATCCCCGGAGCCTCGCCGCGCGACTGTGGCAATTACAGCTACATGAATCTCGACAACGCCCGCCTCGAGGCTCGACGCTACCTCGACGAAGTGCTTAAGAATCCTACCGAACAGAACCTCAACTACCCGCAATAACCCACCGGTGAAAGATCTCAAAGCCATACGCGGACTGCACCACCTGCAGCAACTCATCGACCAGGGCGAGCACGAGCACCAGGACTTCAAGTACCTGATAAGCGACGCCCGCAAGATAGCGCGCTCGATATCGGCATTCGCCAACAATGACGGCGGACGGCTGCTTATCGGCGTCAAAGACAACGGCACGATAGCCGGAGTGCGCAGCGAGGAAGACCTCTATATGATCGAGCAGGCTGCCGAGCGCTACTGCCGCCCCACGGTCGACATTGAATTCTCGGCAATCAAAGCCGGGCAGGGCCTCGTAGTGTTCGTAGCCAGCATACCGCGCGCCTACGAACGTCCCGTGGAAGTGGTCGAAGCCGACGGCACCCTGCAGGCCTACTACCGCGTCGCCGACGAGAACATCACCGCCCACCCCCTCATGGTAGCCGCCTGGCGACACGCATCGGCCACCGAGGGCACACTCATCACCACCACAGCAGCCGAGGGGGCCATCCTTGCCCGCATGCGCACGACACCGGGCGAGGGCACGACCCACCACCGGCTCGCCATCGACTGCCACCTGAGCCACGACGCGGCAGCCGACGCCATCACACGCCTCGCCGCCCTGGGACTGTTGCAGTTCACCTACGACGGCCACCAGTTCCTCATCACCCTCCCCGACAACGACACCCTTTGAGAATAAGTAGTTTTATCTCTTGCCGTGTTTCATCAGTATAATGATTTTATCCCGACCGATCGTCTTACGTATAGGTAAAATCAATCCTGCCATAATCATGAAAATACTCACTGACATCAACGATCAAAAACAACACTCAATGAGTAAATTAACATATTGAAACGTATTATTAACAATAAAATATCCCCTTAAATCATGTACACTCACGACAATCGCATAGTAGTAACACTCGACGCCGGCGGCACAAACCTCGTATTCGGAGCCATGCGCGGCTGTGAATATATCACTAACCCTATCACATACCCCTCCAACGCCCAGGATCTCGACCTGTGCCTCGACACAATGGTCAAAGGATTTCGCGAAGTGATTGAATCGCTCGACGAAAAGCCCGTAGCAATAAGCTTCGCTTTCCCCGGCCCGGCCGACTACCCCAACGGCATCATCGGCGGATATCTGCCCAACTTCCCGTCATTCCGCGACGGCGTGGCACTCGGCCCGTTCCTCCAGAACGAATTCGGCATACCCGTCTTCATCAACAACGACGGCGACCTCTTCGCCTATGGTGAAGCCCTCTGCGGAGCCCTCCCCGAGATAAACCGACGCCTCGCCGAGGCAGGCAGCAAAAAGCGCTACCGCAACCTACTGGGCTACACATTCGGCACAGGATTCGGAGTAGGCATCGTCATCAACGGCGAGCTCAACCGCGGCGACAACTCATGCGTCGAGACATTCTGCCTCCCCCACAAGACCAAGGCAGGCATCATAGTCGAGGAAGGCGTAGCCGTACGCGCCATCAAGCGCGTCTATGCCGAAGCCTCGGGCGACTACAACCACAACTTCGAGCCCAAAGAAATATGTGAGATAGCCGACGGCACCCGCCCCGGCAACCAGGAAGCCGCCCGCCGGGCCTTCGCCGAGTTTGGCGAGACAGCCGGCGACGCCATGGCCATAGCCGCACAGCTTGTCGACGGCATCATCGTCATAGGAGGCGGCATCACCGCAGCCCGCCGGTGGATACTCCCCTCGCTGCTCAAAGAACTGCGCAGCGAACTCGAAACCCTTGGCGGCGACAAAGTAAAACGCGTACAGATGAAAGTCTTCAACCTCGACGACAACGCCGAGTTTGCCGAGTTTGCCCAAGGCAACACCAAGAGCATCAACGTGCGCGGCACAAACCTTACGGTAGAATACGACGACCAGAAACGCATCGGCGTCACCTTCTCCAAACTCGGCGCCTCCCACGCCATCTCAGCCGGAGCCTACGCCTTCGCCCTCTCCAAGATCGACAAACAACAACAATAACCTGCTAAAAGGCGAACTGGAAGAGGGCGTCGACGCGGTTGGCGTGGTTGTGGGCGCCGCTGAAGTTGGTGCGCTGGCCGTACAGGTACTCGATGCCTACCTGCAGGCGAGGGGTCATCTCCCAGAACAGGTTGGCGGCAAAGTATCGTCCGCGTTTGTAGTCGTCGGGGATGAGTTGGCTATGGCTGTTATAGTACCGGGCCTGTCCATAGGCGGCACAGGCATACAGGTTGTATTTGAAGTTATATTTGAGTCCACAGGCAAGACCTATCGACATCGGGGCGTGCATGCGCCCCGGGTCGAGTGGCGATGCCACCAGGTCGTAGTTGCCTATCGACAGGTCGCCCATGTAGCTGCTATAGCCTCGGCCGGTGTTGAGCTCGCCATACAGTGCGAGACGGTTGATGGGTTTGATTACGGTGCTGGCCTGTGCTCCCCATCCTACGATATTGCGGTTGACTCCGGCCACGAGGTCGCGATATGGGATGACTCGCAGCATGCCCGTGAGCCGGACATGCTGGTCGTGGGCCCAGCCATACTGGCCGAATACGACATAGTCGGGCATCCAGTCATCGAGCCGTTTTGTCTCGGTGCCGTCGGCATCGACATGGCTCGAGGGCATCTCGACCGATGCGGCCATCGACCAGTGGGGTGTGAACGTGTGCATCCAGCGCACGAGCATGGCCGTGCGTGAGGCTTTGCCGTTAGGGCCGGCTCCGTCGATTGTGGGGACTTCGGCTGCAGGGTCGGAGAATGTCGTGGTGGCGTAACCTACGGTCCAGTCCTGCATGGTCACATAGGCTTTCTTAAGTTTGAATCCTACATTGTCGAGGCCCGAAAAGTCACATTGTATGTAGGCGTTGAAGTCCTTGACGATGGTATTGAAGCCTATGACGCGGAAAAACAGCGACGTGCCGCCGGGTGTTCCGCCTATGCGGCGGCGTAGCTCGGGATTGGCCGGCACGGGGATAAGATAGGGACAGAATCCGTTGGCCTGGATGGCTCCGTCAAAATCGGCCCAGCCACGCATGCGCACGGCTCCGCCTACACCCATCGACAGGTTGGCGTCCTTACTCATGAGCAGGAAATATGGTGCGAGGGGGTCCTTGAAGTGGTGGAACTGGTCGATATAGTACATGTTGATCATGCGCATGACCGAGTCCTGAGGTGCCCGAGGGCCATCGCCCACAAAGACGACCTTGTGTTCCTGTTTCATCTTTGCCTGCGATATCTCCTCGGGGGTCATCGAGCTCATCGATGTATCAATAGTCTGTGCCCGCGACGCGCAGGTTGCCACGGCCATTAAAACGCATAAAAACAGCTTTCTCATAATAAATAGTTTATATAGTCAAAACAACGGCGCTGTTAATAAAGTTTGACCGAAATTAAGTATCTTTGCACAAAGATAAACTCCGAGTTACTTATGTTTAAAAGATTTATGATTATCGCTTGCGGCTTGCTCGCGCTGGCAGGCTGTAGTAAACAAAGCGAAAAGACTGTAGAGATCACACGCGACATCATGACCGACAAGGTAAAAGGCGCCTGGGCCGGCAAGATGATTGGCGTGATGTATGGGCGCCCCATGGAATTTGCATGCAACGACCGCATGTACACCGATTCGATCAAGTGGGCTCCCGAGAATGTGACCGGCTCGCTGCTCGAGGATGACATCTACGGGCAGATGTGTTTCATGGCTACAATGGAGCGCATTGGCATCGATGCTCCGATCGATTCGCTTGCCCACGATTTTGCCTATGCAGGCTTTGGCCTGTGCCACGCCAACCTTCAGGGCCGCAAGAACTATCTCGACGGCCTGCGAGGCGACGAGATATCGACCCCGGCCAACAACATCCACTGCGACGACATCGATTTCCAGATCGAGTGTGACTTCATAGGCTTCATCAATCCGTGCATGCCCGCGTCGAGCGATTCTCTGTGTGAGCGCGTCGGGGCGGTAATGTCGGCCGGCGACGGCCTTTATGCCGGCATGTATCTGAGCGCCATGCACGCCATGGCCTACAACTGCAGCAATATCGACTCGCTCGTGGTAAAAGCCCTCGACGCGATCCCGGCCGAAAGCGGCTACGCCCGCATCATCAACGATGTCATAGAGTGCCACCGCACAAACCCCGACGACTGGACCGCAGCGTGGAACATGCTCAACGAGAAGTGGGCTCCCTATGACATCTGCACCCCCTACCTGCCTTTCAACATCGACGCCAAGCTCAACGGCGCCTACATCGTCACCGGACTGCTGTATGGCGGTGGCGACTGGACCCGCACGATGAACATCACCGTAGGTTGTGGCCAGGACACCGACTGCAATACATCCAATGCCGCAGCCGTGCTCGGCATCATCGACGGTTACGATGCCATACCCGACGTATATAAATCGCACATTCCCTCGATAGCCGACGAGCTCTTCAATCACACTCCCTACTCATTCAACAAGGCAGTGAAGCAGACTCTCGCGTTCATCGAGGAGACTGTAGCCCGCAACGGCGGCAGCGTGACCGACGAGGCCTTCATTATAAAAGAACAACAGCCCGTGGCGCCGGAATTCGTTCCAGGACACCAGGAGCTGCGCCTCGGCGATGTCATTGCCGTGGCCGACAATAATCCGGCCATGCGTTTTACCGGCAACTGGGTTGACTTCGTCTACGGCAACGGCGACGAAGACCCCTACAAGGTAGCGACCACGCCGGGCGACGCCCTCGACATGGAATTTGACGGAACCGGCATCGCCATCCTTGGCAGCTGGGATACCGACGGTGGCCGCGCCCGCATCACCATCGACGGCAAGCCCGTCAAGGAGATCGACACCTACTACGTCACCATGGCAGGCAAGTATCAAGGCAACCGCGCCTACCTGTTTTTCGTGACCGACCTCGCCGACGGACACCACACATTCAGAATGGAGAATCTCGAAGACCGCAACCCCGCCTCGACAGGCAACCGCCTCTATGTCGAGCGCGCGCTAATATACAATCGTGCTGACTAAATACGGAACATATTACAAGAAAATAATCATGCTGGGACTGCCCATACTCGTGGGTGCAGGTTCAACTGGCAAGTGCAAAATTAGCGATTTGTTTGAAGAATTCGGT
>CANDNO010000090.1 GCA_947386115.1 uncultured Muribaculaceae bacterium | reverse complement strand
TCGAAAACTGGGTCACCCGCGATTTGGGTAACGCATGACGAAAACAGGAAAAATATAAACGGTCAAGTCTAAATACAAATCTCGGAGCTGTTTTAACTCTCTAAAGTCATGAAAAGTCAATAGATTAATAAAATAGTATCATGCAGGGCGCCCGATTCACTCGAGCGGCAAGGCGAGCGCTGCGGCTATGACGGGTGCCATGTCGTAGTAGCGGTACTGGGCCAGACGTCCGCCGAAAATCACCTTCTCTTCCTTTTCGGCAAGCTCGCGGTAACGTTCATAAATGGCGCTGTTGCGCTCGTCGTTGACGGGGTAGTAAGGCTCCATGCCGTCGGTCCATTCGGTTGAGTATTCGCGTGAGATTATTGTCGCGGGGTTGTCGTAGACGGCTTGCCCGAATGTCTCGAAGTGCTTGTGCTCGATGATACGAGTGTATGGGACGGTGGCCGACGTGTAGTTTACGACAGCATTACCCTGATAGTTGGGGGTGTCGATTTTTTCGGTCTCGAATCTTACGGTGCGGTATTCGAGACGG
Source organism: uncultured Muribaculaceae bacterium (assembly GCA_947386115.1). Classification (GTDB taxonomy): domain Bacteria; phylum Bacteroidota; class Bacteroidia; order Bacteroidales; family Muribaculaceae; genus JAAVFS01. The sequence continues at coordinate 10,702 of CANDNO010000090.1, read as the reverse complement.
CCGAAACGGTAGTCGTAGAAGCGGTCGACAGGGCCGGTGTAAACAATCTTGTCGCCGAGCGACATCCAGTGCTCGCGGCGGTCGAAGAAGTCGGTCTCGAGCAGCACGTCAACACCTTCGAGCAGTTTCTCTACCAACAGTGTGTAGCCTCCTTCGGGTATTCCCTGGTATGGGTCGTTGAAATAATTGTTGTCGAACGTCATGCGCACCGGCAGTCGCTTGATGATAAACGCCGGGAGTGAGTCGCAGGGGCGTCCCCACTGTTTCTCGGTGTACCCCTCGATGAGCTGTTCGAAAATGTCGCGTCCTATGAGCGTGAGTGCCTGTTCGCGCAGGTTGCGTGGTTCTGTCACACCCTCGGCTTTCATGGCTGCGACAGCCTCGGCGCGCTGTTCGTCAAGCTTGGCCTGTGCCTCGGCCGGCGTTTTTACACCCCACATGCGGTAGAACGTGTTCATGTTGAACGGCAGGTTGTAGAGGTTGCCGTCGGGGGCTTGTGCTACCGGGCAGTTGGTGTAGCGGTTGAATGGAACCAGACGGTTTACGAAATCCCACACCTCGCGGTCGGCGGTGTGGAATATGTGGGCGCCGTAGCGGTGAACATTGATGCCGTCAATGTTCTCGGTGTAGACATTGCCGGCGATGTGGTCACGCTTTTCGATGACGAGGCATGTGAAGACGGCGTCGGTGGCGCGGCGTGCGAAAGTGGCTCCGAACAGTCCGGCTCCCACTATTATATAGTCGTAATGGTTCTTCAGTTCCATAGTTGCTCGAGGTTTTTCACAAAGATAACGCTTTGGTTGCAGTTCTGCAATATCACAGGTGCATTAGGTCGCGGTATATGTCGAGGGCGGCGGTGATATCATCCTCAGGCACGGTGACTCCGCACTCGACTGTCCCGATTTCTTTTAGAAGTGTGAAATTCACCCGGCCTGCACATTCATTCTTCTTGTCATGACCCATGAGTTGCAGCAGTCGGGGATAGTCGTCACACGTGATGGCAAACGCGCCGTAGTTGTCGAGAACATATCCGGCCAGGCGGTAAAGCGGCTCGGTGGGGAAGCGGTATTTCATGTGAGACAACACAAGCGAGACTATGAGGCCGTAGGCTACGGCATAGCCATGGGGTATGGGCTTTTTGCGCTCCATTGCCATGGTCTCGAACGCGTGTCCTGCCGTGTGACCCAGGTTCAGTGCGCGTCGTAGCCCGTGCTCGTGAGGGTCTTCGACGACAATGCGGCGTTTTACTTCAACGCTACGCCGGAGCAGGTCGAGCAGCTCGTCTTCTTGGAGTAAGGTTATGTCGGTGGTCGTAAGCGCATTGAATTCATCGGCCGATGTGAGCAGCGCGTGTTTCAGCATCTCGGCATAACCCGATTTTAGTTCTTCGGCCGGGAGGGTATTGAAAAACGATGTGGATATTATGACGGTATCGGCCTCGCAGAATGTACCTACCTCGTTCTTGAGTCCGTTGAAGTTGATGCCCGTTTTTCCTCCCACCGATGCGTCCACGGCTGCAAGCAGCGTGGTGGGGATATTGATGAACCTGATTCCACGCTTGAACGTCGAAGCGGCAAAAGCGCCGAGATCGGTGACCATGCCGCCGCCTATGTTGACGAGGAGGCTCGAGCGTGTGGCACCTGAGTCGCCAAGCTGTTTCCACACGTGGGCCAGTGCCTCGATGTTCTTGTTTGTGTCGCCGGCTTTGATTTTGATTACAGGTGCCGTGGCTATCGCGACGCTCTCCGATTTAATTCTTGGCAGTACATACTTCTCGGTGTTCTCGTCGACGAGGACAAAAATTCCGTTGGGGCTGAGCTCCTTGATGGTTTTATCGAGTGTCGATGCAACAAGGTTGGTGAATATCAGGCTTTGGTGTTTCATTGTTTGTCGGAAATAAGCGGGAGAAGAATAGGTAGAATATCATCGAGAGCCTGCATTGACGGGAGAACGAGGTCGGCGCCGGCAGCGGCAAGCGTTTCAGTAGGAATAGGACCTGTTGTCAGAGCTACGGTAAATGCACCCGAAGCGACGGCGCTTTCGACCCCGATAGGTGCGTTTTCTATCGCCATGGCTTGCCATGGCTCTACGGCAGCCATTTCCATGCCTTTGAGATAAGGCTCGGGGTGGGGCTTGCCGTGCGTGACATTGCGCGCCGTCACACGGTGATTATCGGCAAACGCACCGGGATAGTCGGTAGCGAGCCTATCGAGAACCGATGGCTGTCCCGAACCGGTAACGAGAACGGTGGTGATTCCGTGGGCCATAAGTCCGGCTACCATATTCTGTGCCCCGGGCATGGGGTTGACTTTAGGCAGCTCGTTGAAATATAGCGTTTTTTGATGATACAGCTCCTTGACCTCCTCGGGTGTGGGAGTTTTGTCCCACTGCCGTTTCCACAGGCGGGTGATGGTCGATGCACCGGTCATTCCCTCGTAGAGGTAGAATTCGTCGCGCGTACAGTCGATACCCTGCTCGGTCATGAGCCGGTACCAGGATGCCGTGTGATTGCGCATGGAATCGTAGAGCGTGCCGTCCATGTCTATGAGCGCGGCTTTCACACTCAGAGTGGGGTAGCCGGTGCGCTGTTTCCAGTGTTCGATTGATTGAGCTATTTTTTTGTCCATGGGAAGCGTCGTTTTTTAGTCGGCTCGGGTGCCGGTGTTTCGGTAGTGTCGGGAGGCAGGAATCCCTCGCGGCGCATCAGCAGCGAGTCGTTGGCCGATAGTGTCGTGTCGCCGAGAGCGTCGGTGTTGAGTCTCGGAGCTCGTTTTAGTCCCATCGACTCGCGCGACATCGAGCCACGGCGGAATACCTCTTCGATTTGTCCAAGCAGGCTTATTCGCGTAGTATCGGCTATGGCGTATGTATTTGCCTGTCCGGGCTTTATCTTGGCTCCTCCAAGGCGTATCTTGGGGTCGTCGAGATTTCCCTTTATGTTGATGCCGAACTTGAACGGAAGCGGTGATTTAAGTACCGAGACGTGATAATCAAGATTCATGTCGAGGTCGTTACGGCCCATGACACCGAGTTTGTATCTGTCGATGTCAAATATGAACGGGAAAATTTCAACCTGGCTGTTGTCGACAACAATCTCAACATCCATGTGGTCGATCATGTTGCGCTTTTTGTTTTTGAATATCAGCCATTTGGCGAGCATTTTGAACGTGTCGGCGTCGAGCAGCACGAGGCTGTCGCCGTCAAGTTTCAGCGCTCCCTTGAACGAGGCGAGGTCAAAATCCATGGTCGGCGTTATGTCGGCTGTGGCTGCAAGGTCGGCATTTATCACTCCGGCAAATCCCGACAGTGCGGGCAGCAGCGAGTCGACGGCCGGGATGAGCGACAGCACGCGGTCGATGTGGAACCGGTTGAGCTTCATGCCCATGCCGAATTGCATGTGGGCTGTGTCGGGAGCCCAGTAAAGTGCCGATAGCGAAGCCGTGCCTATCTCGGTCGAGGCGTGGAAATCGTGCAGGTTAATGGCGCTGTTGTCGACCAGCACATTGCCGCTGAACGAGTGCATGAGCAGGTCGGAATACAGTATCGAGTCGGCATTGACCGACAGGTTGGCCTGTATGTTGCGAGGAATGAGCACAGGGCGCGGAGCGGTAGTATCGGTGGTGGCTGACGATGTAGTGTATATCGTCTCCTCGTCGTAGTCGGGGTCGGGGCCGGCCTCACCCGACGACTCGTAGAACGTAGTTGTAGCCAACTCGTTGATGTCGATATACGGGGCTGAAATATCGAAGTCGATTTTAAGTTTAGCCCTACCTGAGCGACCTGCGAGCGCACGCTCTATGTTGGAGATGTCTCCTTTGACTTTCAGCTTTGTCTTGCCTATGTTATAGTCGAGGCTGTTGAGGCGTACGGTATCGGTATTGAAGTGCAGGTCGATGTTGGCTGCCCGTTGACGCAGCGGGAAGTGGCGGGTAAATATGAATGCTCGGTTTGAACGTAGCGAACCGTCGACATCCCAGCGTCTTAACAGCGTCTTGAGATCGTTGCTCACGTTCCAGTCGATTACTTCATCGCGATGTAGCGAGTCGACAGCGGGGCGATGACGGTTGGCTGCCCGCCGCTGCCGGCGCAGGCTGTCGCTCGGAGCGTTGTTGCGCGGTATGAGATGGGCGTTGATAGAAATCTCGGGCTGGCTAATGGCAAGAGCGAAGTCGGGCATACGCGTGCCTATGCGACGTGCACCGAGATCAAATTTGAGCTCCGGCGCGCGTTCGAGGCCTTCATAGCGAGTGAGTGTGGCCCGGGTGTCGACGTCGCGCAGTCTCACGGTGAATGTATCCTGTGGCTGGTCGAGAGTGAGGCTTTTGAAGCGTATTATTCCGCCGAAGGGATTTATCTTGGTTGTATCGGCCGATGTGTTACGGTTTTCCGAGCCTAAGGCAGCTATGAGTTCCGAACCCTGAATTTTAAGACCGGGCATTTCGACCGCCGTAGTGTCGATTTTTAACGATACGGTGAGCATGGAATCGACTCGCGTGTCGGCTCCGTTGATAGTTCGCCTTGTGCCGAAGTCAAGATCGGCACGCATTGCTTTGGCTTTTAATAGCGAATCGCGCGACAGCAGGTCGAAGTCTCGGAGCGTTACGTGACCGTCGGCATAGATGTTGTGAAAGCCTTTGGCGGTGAAGTCGTTGAGGTGAAATCTAAGCGCAGTGTTGGCTTCAAGCTGTCCGCGCAGTTCTACCGGCAGTTTGGCGAGAAGTTCGCGAGGCAGCCGCTGGATGCGCAGCGCGGTAGCAAGATGTCCGTCGATATATATGTTGTCGAGCGGGCCGGTAGCCTTGCCTGACACATCGATGTCCAGGGCCTGCCCCTGGAGCAGCAATCGTTGTATCGTTACCTCCGAGTTGTCGGTATTGTCACCGTCGACGGTAGCTTCAGCCACGAAGTTGACGTTGTTCATGTGTATGTTGCCGAGATAGAAACGGCACGGCTCGATATCGACCGACATATTCATCGACGGCAATTTAAGCGAGTCGCCCATGATGTAGGGTTTAATCAACCGGGCTGTTGCCTTGAGCTTCATGTCGGTATCGAGCGATGAGAAGTTCTTAGCAGTCTCGTCGGGCAGATGCTTGACAATATCGGTTACGGCTACACTGTTTAAGTCAATGCTGAAACGGTTGATAGTCAACGAGTCGGTCGCATCGATTTCGGCGTCGACTTTTGCCGACAACTCGTTGAGGGCAATATCGAGATTGTCTACCTCAATGGCTGCCGGACGGTTGAGATTCCATACAATGCGTCCGTCAAGGCCGAGCGTGAGCGGGTTGAGCTTGAACTCGTCGAGAATGGGCGACGAGGCGTTGCCTGAAATATCAAGCTTGTAAACGGGTTGTTGCGAGCCTGTTATCTCGATACTGCTGAGCGTAGCCTCTACAAATGTAGAGTCGGGTATCGAAGTGAACGTGATAGGACCAGCATCGACAAGTCTGAAGCTGTCAAACGCGATGTCGGGCATCGGGCCTGAAGTCTTCGCGCTGTCGGGTTCTTCGTCGCCGGGTTTCACTATCGCGAAGTTGTTGGTGCCGTTGCGTCCTACAACAATGTTGGCTCTCGGGTGCTTGATTGTGAGATTGTAAAGCTCGATACGGCCTTTGACCAGTGAGAGCAGGTTGATGCCGCCGTGGATGTAGTCGACACTGAGCAGCGAGTCGGTGTAAACGGGCAGTTCGGCTTTCAGCGAGTCATCCACAGAGTGCATTGTATTGCTTATGACTCTCAGGCTGTCGACATCGAGTTCCAGTCGAGGGAACGATTTCCAGAATGTGAGTTCTACTTTTGATACCTCCACTCGGCCATTGATCAGAGCCGTTGCCTCGCGCTCTACGATGGGGGTGAGTTTCTGTGGGGTCAGATACCATACGGCAATGGTTATCACAATGACAATCAGTGCGATAATCGACAGTATGGTCCATCCGGCTATTTTAAGTGCTTTCTTCATAAAAAGGGTTAGAGTTCGGGGTTTACAATTTCGGCAGGGCGGGCTGTGATATGAAAACAAGACTGTTTGCGTTCATGTTTGACATAACAGCGGCCTTGGTCGCGGAAATCCCTGAGAATCTCGGCCAGCAGAAGCTTCATATCCTCGGTTGTGCGGGGTGTGGTGAGCGAGTCGCACACAAAATTGGAATAGCTTATATCGAATGTCGTGCCGTACAGGTGGGCTGAGCCACCTACCGCGTTGCGGTTGCGACGGCGCAGTCGTTTGATACTTGAATTGGTGCGCAGGATGCTTGTAACTTTAATGCGGTAGTCTCCACCGCCGCGCGATGCGAGCGAGTCGCGGAACGACCGCCCTATCTCGTGAAGGAGCATGTCGGCCTCCGGCACCAGGTAGGGGAGCGAGTGGGTGAGGTTGTCGATGTAAAAATCACGGCATGATTCCACTCTCACTATCGGCCGGTCTACGTTCCACGCGTCCATCTCGTTGTCGATAGGCTGTATGCCTATGACGTTGGCGGCATTGAGATGCAGGTAGTTGCTGTCGTTGAACTCTCGGCCGTGTGAAATGCTGCGGTCAACGTCGAGCCTGATTCCGCCGGGAGGCATCGAGTCGAGCCGGGCCATGTACGGATTTTCGATGGGGCGAGGATCAAGAATGGCACATGCCAAGAGACTGTCGCGGGAGAACTCTTCGGGACTCACTGCCGGGGGGGCCGGAGCCAGAGCGGCTTGAACCGTGAGAACGCCCACTCCTATGCCGGCTACGACCACAAGGCCATAGACCACAATCATTCGGCCAAACAGGGTGCCACGTTTCATGACAGGCAGTTATAAAGATTCTCACAACCGCTCTCGAGAAGATCGAGCACGAGCTCAAATCCCTCGGCACCCTCATAATAAGGGTCGGGCACATGGTCATAGCGGGTTGCCATTGTGAAATAGCGGGCCATAGGCACGATTTTGGCCTCTGCCTCGGGTGAGGGGGCCAGTTCTTTCAGGTCGCTTATGTTGCTCGAGTCCATGCCTATTATCAAGTCGAAACGGTCAAAATCGGCGACCGATACCTGTCGGGCATGGTGAGTGAGGTCATAGCCTCGGCGGGCGGCGTGTATTCTCATGCGTTTGTCGGGCAACTGACCTATGTGCCAGCTGCCTATAGCGGCCGAGTCGATTTCCCACTCGGCAATGTTGCCGCGCCTTTCAACCACCTGCCTGAAAAGCTCTTCGGCAGCAGGCGACCGGCATATATTGCCCAGGCAAATGAACAGTATCTTTCGAGGTTTCTTTTCGGTAAGGTTCATAGTTCGATTTTTTTAGAGCGGCGTCCTCGTTGAGTAAAACGCTTTTTGAAGTTGTTGGCCGAGCGCGCCAGTGCGCGGAGTCTTATCCACAGCGGCGATGCCGTGCCGCCGATATCTGTTGCCAGCGGGTCGGCGAATGACTCGATATTGGCCTGGTCGCCAAATTGCTCGGGATAGACGATGATGAGATTGTTGCTGCTGAAGTAGTGTTGCAGGAACTCGGGCATATCTTTCATCGATGCCGAGTATGACACGGCGTTGGCTCGTGACATGATTACCACAAACAGGTCATCGTCAAGTATCTTGTTGGAGAGCAGAATGAAATCATCGGGGTTGGAAAGCTCGCGGTACTCGTCGCGGGTGTCAATTCTTGCCCGGCGTATTATACCACGTATCAGTGGCTTGACCTTGTCGTCGCAGCAGAATATGATGCGGCAGCCCAGCTCGCGGCTCAGTGTCGCGAGCGCTTTGACCCACCGGGGAAATCCGGTCTCGTACTCGGCCTGTGGCGGCACATATACCACGATGCGTGTCACGGTGTTGAGCGGTATGTAGCAGCGCGATATGATGAGCATGCGGTTAGTCATGCGCTGGAGTTGCTCCAGCTTAGAGCCAAGGAACGAGTCGATTACGTTGCTCTTGCGGTGCATGCCGAGCACCACGGTGTTGATGTCCCTTTCCTCGATTGTGTTTACAAGACCGGTCACGGTGTTGAGGTCGTAGCGCTCGATAGGGGTGAGGCCTGTATCGGTCACGGCAGCGGCTTTCTGTGCTATCTCGAGCGAGTTGCGGCCTACGGCTTTGGATGCGGCCGAGTTGTCGCCGCGCACGTGTACGGCATAGAGTGAGTCGTTTTCCCGACGGCGGTTGCTGCGCATGAGCAGTGCCAGTTCTACCAGCGCTGCCGCCGTTACGGGATTTGCCACCGGTATGAGCATGTTCTCGGGGAGGTTGTGCTGCTCGGCTTTCTCGTCGATGTCACCTTGCTCGAGCATGTCGATTTTTATGCGGGCAGCGGCGCCGGCGGTTACGATGGGCGCGATAGCGCAGGTCACGAGAATCACGAGGATAGTACCGTTGAGAATAGTCTCGTCCATGAGACGGTTGCCGGCTGCATCGGTCATGTTGTAGCCTATGGTCACGACAGCGAGGGCCACGGCAGTGTGGGCGGTCGTAAGACCGAACATCATGCGGCGCCCGGCGCCCGGCATCTTGAATACGAGTTGTGCTATCCATGCAGGCAACCACTTGCCTGCCAGAGCCACAACAAGCATCACGGCCGCTATGCCCAGTGTCGAAGTCTGTCCCACCACGCGCACGTTGATCATCATTCCAACGCCTATAAGGAAGTAGGGAATGAACAGCGCGTTGCCTACAAACTCGATGCGGCTCATGAGCGCCGACGAAGCCGGCACGTAGCGGTTGAGAACGAGGCCGGCGAAGAATGCGCCGAGCACCTCCTCCATCCCTATGCGCTTGGCTATCCAGGCCGACAGGAACACGAGTGCAAGAATAAACACATATTGCGTTACCTTGTCGCCATAGCGCTTGAAGAAGAAGCGCGTGAGCCTCGGGTAAACGTAGAGTATGGCAAGGCAGTATATGACCAGTCGGGCTAATAGGAGCAGCAACTCGGCCGTGTCAAGCGAGCCAACTTTATGAATGTTTACAGCTCCCGCAAGTACAAGCAGCGACGCTATCACGGCAACAATGGTGCCGACGATCGATATGAGTACCGCCGGGCTTTTCGTCACTCCGTAGCGGGCTGCGACGGGATAGCCTATAAGCGTGTGTGACGCGTACATCGATGCCAAAAGCGACGATGTGAGCCAGTCTATGTGAAGTAGGTAAACGCTTGCCAGCACTCCTATCACCATAGGGATGGTGAACGTGAGCAGGCCGAAGAGCAGTCCTCGTTTAAGATTGAGTTTCAGGTGGTACATGTCGATCTCGAGTCCGGCGAGGAACATGAGATATAACAGACCCACTTGTCCGAAGATATTGAAACTGCTGTCGCGGTCGAGCACATTGAGGCCGAACGGGCCCACGATGATGCCAGCCACAATCATGCCTATGATGTGGGGTATTTTGAGGCGATTGAGCAGTACAGGGGCGAGCAGTATGATTACCAGCACGATAAAGAATATCGTTACCGGATTGGTAACCAGCGGATGGTGGTTTACCAGCGACAGTATGCAGCTCAGCGCTTCCACCCGTGAGCCAGTAGATATTGGGCTATCTGTACAGCGTTGAGAGCGGCGCCTTTCTTGATCTGATCGCCTACGAGCCACATTGACAACCCGTTTTCATTGGCGAGGTCACGGCGTACGCGGCCTACAAAAACCGGATCTTTACCGGCTACATCGAGGGGCATCGGGTAACACTTGTTGGCGGGATCGTCGACAAGCACTACACCCTCGGCCTCCGACAACGCTTTGCGCGCCTCGTCGACGCTGACAGGGCGCTCGGTCTCGAGCCATACAGCCTCGCTGTGGGCACGCATTACCGGTACACGCACACAAGTGGCGCTTACCTCAAGGCCGGGTGCATGCATTATCTTCTTTGTCTCGCGGTTCATCTTCATCTCCTCCTTGGTGTAGTCGTTGTCGGTGAACACGTCGATGTGGGGAATTACATTGTAGGCCAGCTGGAAGGCGAATTTCTCTACTGTGGGCTCCTCGCCGCGGGTGAGTTGTCCGTGCTGGTTAACAAGCTCGTCCATGGCTGCGGCTCCTGCACCGCTTGCAGCCTGATAGGTAGCCACATGAACGCGCTTGATGGGTGAAAGGTCGTTGATAGGCTTGAGCGCTACGACCATCTGTATTGTTGTGCAGTTAGGATTGGCAATGATGTTGCGGGGTGCGTTGAAGGCGTCGTCGCCGTTTACTTCGGGGACTACGAGGGGTACATCCTGCTCCATGCGGAACGCGCTCGAATTGTCGATCATCAGCGTGCCGTGGCGGGTGATTGTCTCGGCAAATTCAAGCGATGTGCCGCCGCCGGCCGATACAAATGCAATGTCGATATCCTTGAAATCGTCACCGTGTACCAGCTCTTTGACTGTATAGTTTTTGCCTCGGAAAGTGTATTCACGGCCGGCCGAACGCTTCGAACCGAAAAGAGTAAGCTCGTCAAACGGGAAATTCTGCTCATCGAGCACACGCAAAAACTCTTGTCCAACAGCGCCGCTGGCGCCCACGATTGCAATATTCATCTTTGTGATTCTGAATAATATAGGTGATTACTTGAATGTAATATTACGTGTCGAGCCACGTGGTATACGCGCGCGAACTCTAATATCAGAGTGCAAAATTACAAAAAAATGTCCACACCCCGTTATTCAGCACCGAAAATAAGAGCCGGTTCCCCTATATTTGTTCAGAATGTAGAGTCCAAGGGCAAATGCAATATTAGCGAAAATGTTTAAAAAATTCAAC
>CANDNO010000089.1 GCA_947386115.1 uncultured Muribaculaceae bacterium | reverse complement strand
ACCGAATTCTTCAAACAAATCGCTAATTTTGCACTTGCCAGTTGAACCTGCAGCACTGCAAAATCGTTAACATTTCAGTTGATTATAGTGTTATCATTTGTGATGAGCAAAACTTTTATTATCTTTGTAATCACAAAGGGTAGTTTCCCCTTGAAGAAAATCGCATGCCACCGAGCATCGATTGCAATAAGGAAATACTTCGCTTGCGCGTGCAACGATTTTAGGGATCGGTTTCGCCCGGTCGGAAAGAGCAATCAAAAGATTGCTCTTTTTTATTTCAGTGGAGCCATCCGAAACACATTAGTCGCGCGCCTGAATTTGCGTTTTATCATAGTTTATTGCGGGGGCGTGGAGGGGATGTTTTTGGGGCGGGGGATGAAATAGATTTGGTGGGGAACAAAATTAGCTGTATATTCGTTTTCTAAACAGGATGCCGGTTGTGCCGGCACTGTGTACCAAAATTCAACTATTGTGAGAGCTAAATTCATCAAGACATTATTGAAGTGGTTGTTGCGCCTGCTGCTGATTGTGTTGACAATTCTGTTGCTGGCTCTTATCGCTTTATATATTCCCGCTGTTCAAGACTTTGCGGTCAAGAAGGTGTTGACGTCGGTCAACTCCAATCCCGATCAACATATCACCGTCGAGCGATTCAGGCTCTACCCGCCGCTACACATCGAGGCTGACGGCATCACGATGGAGCAGAAGGGTGACACTCTGGCCCACGTCGACAATATCGAGCTGCGTGTGGCGCTACTGCACATTTTCAAGGGATGCGTAGGCATCGACGAGCTTACACTCGCCGGCGTTCAATTCAATATGGGCGCCCCCGACTCGGCCATGTATCTGCGCTCAAGCATCTCGAGCGCCCGTCTGGCCGATGCAGATATAGCACTGACATCCAAGACCGTGGATGTCGATCTTCTCAAAGTATCGGGAACACTGTTCTCCCTCGACATGAAACCCGATGGTACCGAAAAGCCCGATACGGCCACTGCCGGCGACCCTTTGCCCTGGAAAATCAACCTCGAGCAGCTGAGAATCGACAGCCTCACCTACAACATGACCATGCTACCAACCATCGACACGCTCAGTGCTACGATTCCGGCAGCATTGATCGAGAAAACGTCGGTCGACCTGTCGGGACAGGCAGTCGACGTAGAATCGTTCCTCGTCGATAATCTTACCGCACGCTACCTAACACCTCCCGCTACTGAGTCTACACCGACCGATAAAGCCACGGAGGAACCGGCCGACACTACAGCGTCCATGCCATGGACCATCAACGTAGGGCATATCGACATCAAGGCCGACAGCGCTCTCTATGGTGTAACCGGTGCCGTGCCTGTGACCGGGCTCGATATGAACTACCTGCAAGTGAGCAAGGTGAATATAATTGTCGACTCCCTGCTGAGCCGTGGCACTGAGTTGCGCGTACCCATAAAGCGCATAGCGGCCCACGAGCGCTGCGGGCTCGACTTGACCCTCTACGGACTCTTCGCCATGAATGCCGACTCGCTCACTGCGAGCGACATGCACCTGTCTACCCTGCACTCGGCCCTCACGCTCGATGCCATGATGGGCATGAAAGGCTCGGGGTTACCCATGCCGCTGACCGTTAACGGCAAGGGCTATCTCTCGCCGGTAGATGCCGCTACCGCCCTACCCTCGCTCGCACCCATGATGGCGGGGATACCGGAAACTTCGCTCTTAGACCTAAATATCGACATAGCGGGCCAAAACGGGGTGTATGACATAAAGAGCCTGTCGCTCGAGATGCCGCGCTGCTTTGATATCTCGGCTCGCGGCAGCATAGCCGGACTGCCCGACATGGACTCGATGGATGGCCGCGTAATACTGTCGGGACACATAGCCAACGGGCGCTGGGTAAAACCGGCACTCGCAGCCGCTAAACTCGACAAAACCGTCAACGTACCGCCGCTCAACCTCAACGGCGTCATGAACATGCGTCGCGGAACGGTGTCGGGCAACCTCGCTGCAACGACATCGGGAGGCAAACTCGCACTCGATGCCGACTGGACCGCACGTGCCGAGGTTTACGACCTGCAACTCAAAGCTGACGACTTCCCCATTGACGCTTTCATGCCTCTGCTCGGAGTTGAGCGTGTGACCGCCGTCGCCGATGTCAAAGGACGCGGATATGACCCATTCAAGGCATCGACACACCTTGATGCCGATGTGAAAATCAACAGCATAGTCTACAACAAGCATGAATATACCGACATCGACCTCTCGGCAAAAATAGCCGAAGGCAATGCCGACATTACCGCAACCTCGGGTAACAGCGCCGCAGCGTTTGACCTGCGCGCCAACGGTAATCTCGCCACCACCCCCTACGAGTGGACAATGGCGGCCGATGTCACCAACATCGACCTCAAAGCCATGGGCATGACCGACTCGGTCATGGACGGCTCCGTATCGCTAAACGGCAAGGCAACAGTGATGCCCGGTAAAGATGGCAGCATCAGCGCCAACGTCAACGTTGACCGCCTCGACTGGCACATGCCGGCCGGCAACCTCGCCACAACCGACATCAGGCTACACTTCCTCTCCAACGACTCCACAACTTCGGCAACGGTCAAGAATCACGACCTCAACATTGCTTTCAACTCGCCACAGCCACTTGACAGCATAACAGGCTCTATGCCACGTATTACAGCTGCCATCGATTCCATCATGGCACGTCACCGTGTCGAGGTTGACATGTTGCAGAAATCGCTGCCCGAGTTCACTCTCGACCTCACTGCGGGACAGGACAACATAGTGAGCAACTTCCTCGACGCCAAAAACATGGGATTCACCTCGCTCAACATGGCGGCATCCAACGACTCGCTCATCGACATGAAAGCCCGCGTAATGAGTTTCAACAGCGGCACAACCGTTGTCGACACCATCACCGCCGCCGTTTACCAGCTCGGCGACACGCTCAACTACCGTTTCCACATAGGCAACCGCCCAGGCACGCTCGACCAGTGGGCCATGGTAACAGCACGTGGACGCGCGTCGGACAACCGCGCCTCAATACTGTTCAACCAGCAGAATATCGACGGCAAGACCGGCTATCGCCTCGGCTTCATAGCCCGCTGGATGCCCGACGAAATCAAGGTGCGCGTAGTACCCTCACATCCCATCATCGGCTACAAGAACTGGACGGTCAACGACTCCAACTTCGTGTCGCTCAACACTGCCATGAAGCATTTCGACGCTGACCTCGCAATGAGCAGCGCTGAAAGCTCGATACATCTTTACACCGACCACAACCACCGCACCGACTCGCTGCAGGAGGACCTTATTCTCAACGTCAAGGATATAAAACTGGCCGAGTGGATCGCACTCAACCCGTTCGCTCCCCCCGTTTCGGGCGACCTGTCGGCCGACATGCGCTTCGGTTGGGGCGACAAAGCCGTCAACGGCGACGGAACAATCTCACTCACCGACCTCAACTACGACAAGCAGCGCGTGGGCACGTTTGACCTCGGTGTAGCCTTGCAAACCAACAAGTCGGGCACAGTCCGCGCCAACGCCACCCTCATGGTCGACAGCATCAAGACCATAACAGCAGAGGGCAATCTCAACGACTCGACAGCGCGCAACCCGTTCCTGCTCGACTTCAAGATGATACATTTCCCGCTGAATGTGCTCAACCCGTTCCTGCCCAAGGACATGGCCCGCTTTGCCGGTACCCTCAACGGCACCATGGATATAACCGGCTCGCTCTCCGAGCCCGTCTTCAACGGTTATCTCGACTTTGACTCCACGACGCTGAGAGTTCCCATGTTCGGAACCACCTACACGTTCTCCGACGAGAAAATTCCCATGGACTCTAACATTGTGTCGTTCAACAACTTCACCATCAAAGGAGCCAACGCCAACCCGCTGGCAATCAACGGCACCGTCGATGCACGCCACCTCTCCGACATCCTCATCGACCTCAATGCCCGCGCCCGCGACATGCAGGTCGTAGGTTCGAAAAAAGGGCGTGGCATCCAAGTCTACGGCAAAGCCTTTATCGACCTTGACGCCAATGTGAAAGGCACGCTGTCTCGCCTCGATATCGACGCGACATTGTCGGTGCTCGAAAACACCAATGTTACCTATATCGTCGAATCGGCTACCGACAATCTCACCTCACGTTCCAATGCCGATATGGTCAAATTTGTCAACTTTGCCGACACAACAGTCGTGGCTCTCGCCGACTCCGTTCCCCCCTCGTCGATGATGATGAGTATCGACGCCATCCTCAACGTTCACCAGGGCTCCACGATAGGTGTAGACCTGTCGACCGACGGCAAGAACCGCGTGCAGCTGCTGTCGCAAGGCTCGCTCAACTACAACATGAGCTACATGGGCGACTCGCGACTGACGGGCCGACTCAACCTCAACGGCGGCTACGTTCGATACACCCCCCCGTTCATGAGCGAGAAACTGTTCGACTTCCAGGAAGGCAGCTACATATCGTTCAACGGCAACATGATGAATCCCTACCTCAACATCAAGGCCATCGACGTGCTCCGCGCCAACGTCCAGCAGGACGGACAGAACTCACGCCTCATCAACTTTGACGTCATCCTGTCGGTAACCAACTCGCTCGACAACATGAACGTGGCGTTTGACCTCGCTACCAACGATGATATCACCGTAGCCAACGAGCTGCAGTCGATGAGTGCCGAGCAGCGCGCCAACCAGGCTATGAACCTATTGCTCTACAACGTCTACACCGGCCCCGGCACCAAAGCCTCGTCGAGCCTCAACGGCAACCCGCTCTTCTCGTTCCTCGAGTCGCAGGTAAACTCGTGGGCGGCCAACAATATCAAGGGTGTAGACCTGTCGTTCGGCATCGACCAGTATGACCGCACGGTCAACGGCGCCTCGTCGACCACGACATCCTACAGCTACAAGGTATCGAAATCGCTGTTCAACGACCGCTTCAAGATATCGATCGGCGGCAACTACGCATCCGACGCCGACCGCGACCAGAATCTCTCGCAAAACCTCATCAACGATATCTCGTTTGAGTACAACATCACCCCTTCAGGCTCGATGTACATCAAGATATTCCGCCACACGGGCTACGAGAGCATACTTGAAGGCGAAGTGACACAGACGGGCGTAGGTTTTGTCTACAAGCGTAAACTGCGCCGACTCAGCGACTTGTTCAAGCCCTTCTACCGTCGTCCTAAGACTGTCGAGGTGCCGGCCGATGATAAAAAGTCAGACGCCCAAACAAACGACTCTTCAAAATAGTTATTAGAGTATAATTTCGTCACATGAAACGCTATTTACTTTACATATTCACTGCATTGCTTCTTGCCTCATGCTCTACCACGCGGCGCCTGCCGCAGGGCGAGCAGCTATATACAGGCGTAAAAAAAGTGGAGATAGCCACTTCGCCCGACGGTCAGGCAATACCCGCGGGGCTTGCCGACCAGCTCAAAGAGACCGTCGACGTAGCGCCCAACAACTACATCAAGATGCTTCACTGGCGCTATCCGTTCCCGCTGGGACTGTGGGTCTACAACAACTGGCCCAACCCCGACCACGGCTTCAAACACTGGATATACAACAAGCTCGTGGCCGAGCCCGTGCTCGTCTCGGATGTGCGTCCCGAGGTGCGCACCCACATGCTCGACGAGATGCTCGACAACAACGGCTATTTCCGCGGCACCACATCCTACACGATCAATACGGCCAAGAATCCCCGAAAGGCATCGATAACCTACACCGTCGACCCGGGCCCTGCCTATCTCATCGACAGCATCATGCTGCTGCCCGAGACTTCACACCTGTACAGTCTCATCGACTCGATAGCCGAGCGCGATCCATATCTCGTGGCAGGCTCAAGGTTCTGCACCGACTCGCTCGGCGTCGTCCGCACCCGCATAACCAATAAACTGCGCAACCAGGGCTACTACTATTTCCGCCCCGAGTATATCGAATACCTGGCCGATTCGCTCGAACACCGCGGCTCCATAGCCCTGAAAATGACTGTGGCCACAGGAACACCTAAGGCTGCACTCACACGCTGGTCGACAGGCGACGTCACCGTACGAGTCAACAAGCCCTACGGCGGTACATCGTTCGACACCATACCTACCAAACGCGGCACCCTCATCCAGATGATGCCCTCGAAGCTGCGCCATGCCCTCATACCTGAGTGCGTGACTTTCCGCCGCGACCGCACATTCAAAGTACGCGACATGGAGCGTACGCAGACATATCTGGCCCGACTGGGCATCTTCAACGCTATCGACATCGACGTCGAGCCCGACACCTTGTCGGCCACTCCGCGCCTTAACGTCGATATCGCCTGCACGTTCGACACACCTCTCGAGGCATCGATCGAGGTCAACGCTTCGTCAAAGTCAAACAGCTACATAGGCCCGGGCGCAACATTCTCGGTAACAAACCGCAACCTGTTCGGCGGCGGCGAACAGCTCAGCGTCGCACTCACCGGCACCTACGAGTGGCAGACCGGCCACTCGGGCGCTCAGAAATCATCACTGTTCAACTCCTACGAGATAGGACTCACTGGCTCGCTCGCCTTCCCGCGCCTTATAGCGCCCAAGTTCATACCGCGCCGTCGACGCGAGCTCAACTGGACCCGCATCACACTCAACGCCGACCTCCTCAACCGCCCCCACTACTTCAAGATGGCACAGTTCAACATGTCCTACTCCTACGAGTGGCAGGCATCACGCCATGTGTTCACGACTTTCACCCCCTTCAAGCTCACCTATACAAAGCTTATCAACACGACACAGGTTTTTGACTCCATCACGGCCGCCAATCCGGCAATAGCGCTGAGCTTCCGCTCGCAATTCATACCCCAGATTGCCTACACCTACAATTACAACCGCTACTTTGACCGCGACAATGGCCTCAACGTCACCTGGTCGCTGCAGGAAGCCGGCAACATCTTCTGGGGCATCTACCAGGCATGCGGCGTGAAAGGTGAGAAGAAACTTTTCGGAACCCCGTTCTCGCAGTTTGTGAAAGGACAGTTTCAAGTCGTTTATAATCGGCGCCTTACCGGCGACAACTGGCTCGTGAGCCGCGTAGCCGTGGGAGCCGCCCATGCCTACGGCAACTCATCACAGGTGCCTTACAGCGAACAGTTTTACGTAGGTGGAGCCAACTCTATCCGAGCGTTCACCGTGCGGTCCATTGGCCCGGGCTCATACCATGCACCGTCCGACGAGGTCGACGGCTACTTCGACCAGACCGGTACCTTCAAGTTTGAAGCCAACGTTGAGTATCGATTCCCCATCTTCGGCCCGGTTCACGGTGCGTTATTCATCGATTCGGGCAACGTATGGCTGTTGAAAAACGACCCTCAGCGCCCCGGCGGAAAACTGCGTGGCTCGTCGTTCCTCAAAGACCTTGCGCTCGGAACCGGCGCCGGCATACGACTTGACATCTCAATGCTTGTTGTCCGCGCCGATCTCGGCATCGGCATCCATGCACCCTACGACACCGGCAAGCGCGGCTACTACAACATGACCTCGTTCGGCAACTCGCTCGCCTTCCACCTCGCCATCGGCTACCCCTTCTGATTTATAGCTTAGACCCCGTTCCAAAATTTCTTTTAAGGAACGGGGTCTAAGTTGACTATATAGTTGTGAGCTCGCTCAAGCGCTGCTCGAGCTGTGCCGAGGTAACGTTGGTCTCAAGCCGTCCCTTATGGGCAATCGAGATATGCCCCGTCTCCTCCGACACCACGATAGCCATAGCATCGCTGGCTTGCGAGATTCCCAACGCCGAGCGGTGACGCAGACCCAGCGAACGGGGCACATCGGTGTCGTGGCTCACCGGCAATATACATCCGGCCGCCTTCAAACGCCCGTCGGCAATAATCAGCGCCCCGTCATGTAGTGGGGAGTTCTTGAAGAAAATATTTTCGATAAGACGTGAGTTGATGGCGGCATCAATGCTGTCACCCGTGTTTTCGTAATTATCGAGAGGCAAGTGCTCCTGTATCACAATCAGCGCTCCGGTCTTTGTCTTGGCCATATTGCGGCACGCATAGACGATGGGCATGATGTGCTGCGTCATACCCTCGTCGTTTCCGTCATATCGCCGGTGATGAAACAGATTTGTAAGGAACTTCCACCGTCGCTGCGACCCGAGCTCGACAAGGAAACGCTTTATCTGGTCCTGGAATATAATCACGAGGATGAGCAGTCCTATACTCATAAACTTGTCAAGTATAGTACCTATAAGCCTCATTTCCAGAATCTCGCTTGCCACCACCCACACTACGATGAAGGCCATGACGCCGTAGAAGATATTGATCGTTCCCGACTCCTTCATGATGCGGTACAGGTAGTAGAGCATCAAGGCAACGATGACAATATCAAAAATATCTTTTATTCCAAAACTCTCCATAACCTCTACATTATTTTTGAAACAACTGCCACCGCTTCGCGGGCCTGGGCTACATCGTGAACACGCAGTATCGATGCACCGCGTTCAAGCGCTATGGTATTTATTATTGTGGTGCCGTTGAGCGACGTCTCGGGTGTACCGCCCAGCGTGCGGTAAATCATCGACTTGCGGGATACTCCCACAAGCAACGGCCGGCCCAGCGACTCGAACAGTTCCAGATCGCGCAGCATCTCATAATTCTGATCGACCGTCTTGCTGAACCCGAATCCGGGGTCAATGATGATGTCACCGGCGCCTGCAAGCCCTAACTCTGCCACCCTGCGGCTCAGCCACGCTATTACATCGGTCGTCACATTATGGTAATCGACATGCTGTTGCATATCGACCGGAGTACCGCGCATGTGCATCAGGATGTAGGGGGCATGTGTCTCGGCAACAACCTCAGCCATACGCTCATCAAGCATCCCCCCCGAAATATCATTGATGATATCGGCACCGAGCGATGTCACAGCCTCGCGGGCTACATCGGCCCGGAACGTATCCACCGAAACCGGAATGTCGGCCGACTGGCGCCTAACAGCCTTGATTCCCAGCTCGAGTCGCCGCAATTCCTCGTCGGCCGGAATATCGTCGGCACCGGGACGCGACGAGTAACCGCCAATATCGATCATATCGGCACCCTCGGCGAGCATCTGTTCAACACGACGATCAATACTCTCGCTCGACATCGTGCGTGAACCGCTGTAAAACGAATCGGGGGTAACGTTTAGGATACCCATTACCGCAGGTCGGGAGAACGTCACCAACCGTCCTTTGATATTGAGTGTGAAAGGCTTGAACTGTATCACCGGCTTCCAGAGTATATTTGTATTTGACTTTCGTTTATTATTCTGGCGAAATCTATACCGAAGCGTAGGGACATGCCCTTGGCATGTTTCATTGACAAGCGGATGTGTTAGATTCAACCAAACTATTTGAGCTTGTATATCGACGCGAAGTTACCTTTTTTCGGCGGAATACACAACTCAATCCACCCTCCTTTTCGCCCCAGCCGGCATCCCGCCAAACCTTTGCGGCGAAAAACACCCTTATTCACCGCATTTTTGCGGTGAATATTTGATATTTTCGCTGCAAGTAACTATATTTGCAACATGAGAAAGACGCAAAGACATAGTGCATACATCTGGCAACGTAAGGATTGGCCCGATTTCAGCTGGGACGCCGAAGCATTGCTTGAACCAATGAGTAGGCTGAGCCGGTTGCATGGACTCCTGAATGGCCGAATGTCGATGCTTGGTTTTAATGAGAAATGCCGGTCATTGCTGTCGGCTATGACCCAAGAACTTATTAGTTCATCTGAGATTGAAGGAGTGCTTCTCAATCCAAACTCAGTGAGAAGCAGTATTGCCCGCCGTCTTGGAATTGAGAACGACGGTTTGCTCGTCGAGGATCATTATGTTGAAGGTCTTGTCGATGTGATGCTTGATGTTGTGCGCAACTGCCGGGAGCCGCTGACCGATGAACGCCTGTTCGGGTGGCACGCAGCTCTTTTCCCATTAGGTAGAAGCGGTATGCACCGCATCACTGTTGCCGACTGGCGAAAGGGAGAAGACCCTATGCAGGTAGTTTCAGGTGCGTTCGGACATGAAAAGGTACACTACGAGGCGCCGGCATCGGCCGACGTTCCGGCAGAAATGTCGCGCTTGATCAGTTGGTGCAACAAAGCCGACTTGTCACCATATATCATGGCAGCCGTGGCACATCTTTGGTTCGTGACAGTCCATCCGTTTGACGACGGCAACGGCCGTATAAGCCGTACACTCGCCGACATGCTTTTAGCTCGTCTCGACGTAGATTCTGCACGTTATTACAGTATGTCGGCCGAAATCAACCGCAACAAGAAAGCTTACTACGAGATACTGGAACGCACCCAGAAAGGCGACCTTGATATTACCGAATGGCTCCTATGGTTTTTCGATTGCCTTGAAAATGCAATCAAGCGGGCATCCTACATCATCGAGCGAACATTGGAAAAGTCAGCCTACTGGGACAGATTCCGTGAAGTTGACATCAACGAGCGACAGCGCAAAGTCATCAACCGCTTATGGAACGGATTTGAGGGAAAACTGACATCCTCCAAATGGGCCAAAATGTGTAGCTGCTCACAGGACACTGCACTCCGCGACATCAACGATCTGATAGCCAAAGGCATGCTTCGCAACAGTCAGGAACACGGCCGCAGCGCCAACTATCTCCTCCCGGAATAACCATAGAACAAGCCTAAATTCAAACACCCCCGTTTTTGAATTTAGCACTTCCGTAATTCACCGCAAAGCCCAATACAAGATCCCCACGGCTACAGTCCTAAAAAATTCTAAGAGCGTAAAATTTTCAAGTCTTTTAATATTTTGCATCACTACGGGTGTTTTTGCGTATTATCTTTGCAGCACACAATTTTTTTTAACCGTTTATCCATTATGAAAAACAACATTTCAACTTCCATGCTGGAAGAAATTCTGGCGCTCGACAATGTCGAACAGGAAAATGTGCTACAGTTTTGCAAAGACTCCGAGTCGATGACCGACGATGAAGTAGCCGCAATCAAGGTAACTAAACGAGGGCCCAAAGTGCTGAAAACGCTACAGCGCAGGGCCGTGCGAAGCGCCAAGAGCGCTATCCGACGCCGGAAGCGCAAAGTTGAGAAGGTAACGAAACAACCAATCGCACCTCAGCCATCAGAGAAGGAACTACCCGAATCTAATCCGGCTAAAGAAACATGCGTTCCTGAAATCCTCAGCCCCATGACTATGAAAATGAGGCGTATAGGTCAATTCGGGTGCTGAAATCTTTGTAACGGCCATATTGCACAGT
>CANDNO010000088.1 GCA_947386115.1 uncultured Muribaculaceae bacterium | reverse complement strand
TTCTAAAATATTCAATTCTCAGAGGCTTTAATCAGAGGAGTTCTGCAACACCCTCCTGTTGCCCTTGGGGGGCCGAATGGGGTGGATGGGGTGACTTGGTCTGAGTTTGCATTGGTCCATTGGCCTTTCTTGTGACTGGCTCGAGGGGGATTTTACATTGTAAATTGGTCGCGGGTTTTGTCGTAGGTGAAGCCGGCGGCGGTGAGGGTGTTGATGAGGGTGGCTTTGTCGATGTCCTCTGATGCGCAGAGTTCGTCGAGGGTGGGGTATTGGTCGCGGAGTTTCATGTTGATGTAGCTGTATAGCATGAAGGGGTCGCGTGGTAGTGTGTCCATTTCTTAAAAGGGTTTATAAAAGGTGTATAATAATGTATAATAATAGGTGTGAAACCGGGGGCAAAGTTAGCTAAAAATAGGGATATTATGGAGATTAAAGTCAAATGGGGCTTGTGGGGGGCTTTTCGCGCTTCCGCGCTCACACTTTTTCAAATGGGGATGGGCGAGCTGAAGCTCGCGAGCGGGGGACAAAGCTGCGCTGGCGGGTGATGGGATGGCTGCTGATGGGGTGGGGCTGCTGATGGGGTGGATGGGCCGAATGGGGCTGATGGGCCGAATGGGGCTGATGGGGGAGATGGAATGGATGAGGCAGATGGGGCAGATGGGGCTGCTGGGGTGGATGGGGGGAGGGGGATGTGACAAAAGTCTCAAAAGAAACCGGGGGTTCTTTTGAGACTTTTGGATTTGGGAGGCTTTTTGGGAGGCTTTTTGGTGCCTTTTTTAGGTGCCTTTTGGGTTGGCTTTAATGATATGTGTGATTATCAGTTGCCGAAGATGTATTCGGGGGAGTCGCTTGAGGGGCGGATGGGGGTGGGGTTGTTCTTGCCCGAGAGTGCGAGGTTGTAGTCTGCCTCGGTGCCGATGATACACCATGTCATCCACTGGGGAGGTGTGGTGGTGTTCCAGCGTGTCTGCATGCCGTGGTTGGTGTTGGGGTAAGAACGGATGATGCCTTTGTTGAGACGTTTGATGTCGAATGTGGCAAGGCCTTCGCCCCAGAACTCTACACGACGCTGCCACCATACTTCGTTCTGGAAGGCTGTGGCGTAGTCGCTCTGATAGGTCTCGTTGTGTGTGCCGTATACGTAGTCGGGGTCGCGGAGCTTGGCGAAAGCGGTGAGGAGCTGCTTGCCTTCATCTGGTCTGTTCATGCCGACAGCCTCGGCTTCGATGAGCATCATTTCCTCGACACGCATCAGGGGTACTGACACGCAGAAGCCGATGTTCTGGTTGTCATAACCGGCGGGGCCTCCTATGGGACGGAATTTGACTGATACGCCGCCTACACCCTGCTCATATTCTGAGCCGATGTTTTTGAGCACCATGTTTTCGGGGAAGTCGGAGTTGTGTTCGCGCACATACTCGATGGCTGCGTCGATGGCTGCATTAATTACTTCGTCGTCCTTGGTGGCATAGGCTTCGTTGAGGTCTTCCTGAATCTTGAAGTCGATGAAGCAGTTTTTGCGGGCGTCGCTTGCGGGGATTGTCTCGAAGAGGTGACGGTCGATGTGGAAGGGGTAGCCGTAGTTGGAGGCGTATCCGCAACCGTTCTCGGCGGTCAGCTCGGTGATCATCCATGAGCCCCATGAGGAGTCGGCGTCGTTTTCGGTGATGTTCTTGTCGTCAGAGTTGAATTTGGTCGAGAGCATCCACGCGCTGTTGGGGGTGTTGAAGCCGGTGGTGCGGTCGGTGTATTGCGCTGCGGTCATGGCAGTGTAGCCGGCCTGGGCTTTGCGGGCATACTCGGCGGCGTTGGTCCAATCCTCCATCACGAGATAGGCGCGGGCTTTGAGGCCGTAGACCACCGACACGTCGGGAGTGGTGTTGTCGGGACGCGAGTAGTTGGCGAGAAGGGTCTCGGCGGCGTCGAGGTCGCTGAGGATGAATGCCCACATCTGCTCGTTGGTGGCACGGGGATTGTTGACCGATTCGGGGATGGTGGTTTTCTCTGTGATGATGGGCACGGTGGGAGCCTGACGGTTGATGCCGTAGGTCTCGGGTGCATACATGCGGGCGAGGTCCATGTAGTAGAATGCGCGCATGGCACGTGCGATGCCGGCATACACGCGGTCGTCCTCGTCAGAGGGATTCTCGCCTGTAACCTCGAGGGTGTTGTTGCAGTTTTTGATCCAGCCGTAGTAGTATGTCCATGGCATCTGACAGTTGGCATAACCGGGGCCGAGGGCTACACCGCAGAATTCCCAGGTGGTGTACCAGTTGGAGTTGCCGTCACCGTTGACCATGTCCATGCCCTGAGTGTCACGAAACAGTATGGTCGATGTATAGCCGTAGTCGTAAGCGTCGGTGCTGGTGGGCTGATAGAGAAACTGTCCGGTCATGCTGCTTGTGATACCGGTAGCGAGCTTTTCGGCCGAGTTGGGAGCCTTGTTGAGCTGATCCTGAGTGACCACGCTGGTCATGGGATCGATCTCCTCGATGCAGCCGGTGGCAAGAAGCGAGGCTGCTACGAAAGGAATATATAGTAATTTCATTTTGGTCATGAGTTGTAAAGATTAGAAGTTAACCTGAATACCGCCCGAGATGTTGCGTATGGGGTTGTAGGCCGATACGGATGCCGCCGAGGTGTAGGAGTAGCGGGGATCGAAGCCCTTGCGCTTTGACCAGTAGCAGAGGTTTTCGCCCTGAACATACACGCGGAGGTTGGAGATCTCCTTCCAGAAGGAGGGGAGAGTGTAGCCTACGTTAAATGAGGCGAAGTTGAGGTAGCTTGCGTCGGTGAGGAAGCGGTTGGACTTGTAGACGGTGTAGGAGTCGCCATACTGCCAGCGGGGGATGTCGCTGGTGGTGTTGGTGGCTGACCAGGAGTTGGCCCAGTCCTTGTGCCAGTTACTGCCGTTGGGGCCGCTGTTGGGGTCCATATAGTTCATGTAGCGGGTGTCGAACATCTTGCCGCCGATCTGATAGTCGAAGGCAACCGACATGTCGACGGGGCCGACCTTGAGTGTGGAGCTGAAGCCGCCGTAGAGTTTGGGCAGACATGAGCCCTGGACATACTTGGTGGCGTTGTTGGGGTCGGTGGTGGTGAGGTCGCGCTTGGTGCCGGGACGGTTGGTCACGGAGGTGTACACGCCGTTGCTCTCGGTGCAGAGGTCGGAGTCCATCCAGTAGAGCTGACGGCCGTCTTCGGTGAGGCCAGCTACTTCGGGGAGGAAGAGCTCATACATAGAGCCGCCTTCGTGATACCAGGAGGTGACGGTGCGAGAGGCGTCGGACTGAGAGAAGCCGCCGAGGTCGAGGGTCTTAGACTCGGGGAGCTTGAGGATGCGGTTCTGGTTGTGGGTGAAGTTGAGGTTGATGTCCCAGCTTACGAGCTTGTTGCGGATGATGCCGCCGTTGAGCTGTACTTCGACACCTGTGTTGCGGATGTCGCCGAGGTTGCCGTAGTAGCCGCGTGCGCCCATCGACTCGGGTATGGAGATCCAGAAGAGGAGGTCGGTGGTCTTCTTGTTGTAGAAGTCGACGCTACCGTTGAGTCGGTTGCCGAAGAGACCAAACTCTACGCCGATGTTGAGGTTGGTAGTGGTCTCCCAGGTGATTTCCTCGTTACCGAAGTTGCGGAATGAGGGAGCCATGTCGGTGGGTGACGAGGGAGCGATGTCGTAGGTGTTGATATAGTTCCAGTTGCCGATGTTGTCGTTGCCCTGCTGGCCGAGAGAGGCTTTGAGCTTGAGCATGTTGACCCAGGCTTTGTCCTGAAGGAAGTCCTTGTTGATAATCCATGCGCCGCCTACCGACCAGAAGTTGCCCCAGCGGTGATCCTTGGCGAAGCGAGAGGAAGCGTCGCGACGGTAGGACACGCTGCCGAAGTATTTGCCGGCATAGTCATACTGTCCGCTGAGGAAGTAACCCTCGACGTTGTAGGCCTGCTTGTAGCCGGCCGAAGTCAGCTTGGTGGCGAAGGCGTTGATTTCCTGAATCTCGGGGGAGAATCCGCCGGTGGCTGTGGCGGAGAGATATTTGGTAGTGGTCTTGTAGTATTCGTGACCGATCATGGCGTTGACATTGTGCTCGCCAAACGAGTTGGTGTAGGTAAGGGTCTGCACATTGTTGGTACGCATCGACTCGGTATTGATTTTCTGGATGCGGCCGTTTACGTTGGTCGAGGGACCGAAGTAGGGGTTGTCATACTTGCTCTGGATGGTGTTGCCCCAGATGACGTTGCTCGAGATGTTGGCCTTGAGCCAGGGGGTGAGCATGAAGTCGGCTGTGAAAGTGCCGTTGAACTGGTTGCCTGACTGAGAGTTGTTGTTGTAACGGTTGGCACCGAGGGGGTTGCTGTTGGCGAGGAAGGGACGGTTGAGAGTCACGTTGCCGGGGAGGTTGCCGAATCCGTTCTCGCGGTTGCCCACACCGAAGTCATAGAGCTGTCCGTACTCGTTGCTCATGATGTAGGGGTTGCCGTTGGCATCGACGCCGCGTACAAACACGGGGAAGATGGGGGCGATGCTGTTGCAGAAATACATTATGTTGGTGCTGCCGAGGGTCTGGTCCATGTTGGGGTTGGACTCGGTGTCGGAGTGGAGATAGGCCACGTTGGCACCGAGCTTGAGCCAGGGCTTGGCCTGATAGTCGGCCTTGAGGCGAGCTGAGAGACGCTTGTAGCTTGAGTATTCGATGATGCCGCCTTCGTCAAGATAGCCTACGGAAGCGTAGAACGAGGATTTGTCAGTGCCGCCGTTGACGCTGACGTTGTATTCCTGACGCAGAGCTGTCTTGTAGGCAAGGTCGGTCCAGTCGTCGTTGATGAGGTAATACTGCTGTCCGTTGGTGGCGGTGTAGGAGCGGCCGAGGGTGGCGTTGGGGTTGATTTTGCCGTCGAGGCCCACGAGCTGCTCGCCGTCGGGCACGTTATAGATGTTGTAGTTGCCGAGGAAGCGAGTCATGTTGTTGTTGGCGAGCAGGTTGGCGCGGTCGGCAGCCTGTCCTACGCTCAGGAAGTAGTTGTTGAGGGTAGCGTAGCCGGCCTCGTAGTATTCGGCGGGAGAGTCGATGACGTCATAGTCCTGGTCGGCGCGGGTGTTGGCACCCCATTTCATGTCGACCGACACTTTGGCGTGCTCGGAATTGCCGCGCTTGGTGGTGATGATGATCACACCAGCCGCACCACGGGCACCGTAGAGTGCAGCCGAAGCGGCGTCCTTGAGTACGGAGATTGACTCGATGTCGCCCTGAGGGATGTTGCTGAGCGAGGCTGTGTAGGGCGAACCGTCGACAATCACGAGGGGATCGGTCTCGGCATAGAGCGAGGCGATACCGCGGATGTTGATTTTACCGTCGTTAGAGCCGGGTGCGCCGCTCGAGCCGCGCATCTGGAGGCCGGGGACTGTGCCGACAAGAGCATCGGCCACGTTGGTGGCGACACGTTTGTTAAGCTCTTCGGCACTTACTACTGAAGCCGCACCGGTAAAGGCTGATTTTTTGGCTGTACCGAATGCTACAGCGATTACTTCGTCGAGTTTGTTGTCACTCACGAGGTTGATGACCATCTGTGAGCCGGGAGTTATGTCAAACTCCTGTGTGCGCATGCCCACGTAGGAGACGGAGATCTTCTTGACTGACTCGGGGAGGAGCATGTCGAAGACGCCGTCGATGTTTGTGACTGTACCTGTCTGGGTGCCGACACCCATTACGGTAGCACCCACCAAGGGCTCACCGCTGTCTTCACCAAACACGATGCCTGTCACTCTCTGGCTCTGTGCCAAAGCTGTGACGCTTATCGCGAAGATGGTAACAAGTAGAAGAAACAGTTTTTTCATACTTGAGATTTAGATTAATTATAGTTTGATAATGGTGTTGTCGTATATAAGCCGTCCTCCCGATGGCTCGAAATACATATACTCATATGTAGATAAGGCGCATTATCGGAAGTTGGTGAAACTCTTATGGAAATTTATATTGTACCTTTGGCTAAGAATTGCATTTTCTTAAAAATTACAGCGCAAAAGTAACACTTTTTAAGCTAACTTTAAAGGATGTTGTGTGAAGAAATGTTAAATGTGTATTATTTTACTTGCAAAAATACTGCATAATATATTTTGCGGCTGACATAATGCCATGAGTTAAAGCTGTAAACAAGCATAAAATTATGAAAGCTATTTTGAGTGAAGATTATATAATTTTCACGTGCGGATAATGCGCCTTTTCGGTTTACCTAACTTCCGATAATGCGCCTTATCTACATATGAGTATATGTATTTCGGGCCATCGGGAGACGGCTTATAAGAATAGGATTACAACATATCACAATCTATTATTTAACCGTTATTTATTTTAATCAAGTATGAAAAGAATCGTTCTTCTACTTGTGGCAGCCATCACTATGAGCCTGTCTCTGTCGGCACAGAACCGCACGGTCAGGGGCATAGTGTTTGGTGTTTACAACGGGACCGACCCTCTGGTCGGTGCTACCGTGATGGGAGTAGGGACCAACATCGGAGTAACTACCGACATCAACGGAGTGTTTGACATCACACTTCCCGAGTCAGTGAAGAAAATCCTTGTCTCTTATGTGGGCATGAAACCACAGGAGTTTGACATCACACCTGACAAGGAGATGGTGGTGACACTCCAGAGCGACACCTCGCTCGACGAGGTAGTGGTGACCGCCTTTGGCATGAAACGCGACCGCAAGGGTCTCGGATATGCCGTGCAGGACCTCAAGGCCGAGGACCTCAACACCTCAGGCACAACGTCGCTCTCGAGCGCGATGCAGGGCAAGCTCTCGGGCGTAGAGATACGTCCCTCGTCGGGTGCTCCCGGCGCGTCGAGCAACATCACCATACGCGGTGTCCGCTCATTCTCGGGCAATAACGCCCCGCTCTATGTAATCGACGGCATGCCCGTAGAGTCGACCCCCGACGTGGTGCAGACGGCCAACTCCATGGTGAGCAACGCAAGCTATGCCGACCGCTCCATCGACATCAACCCCGACGACATCGAGTCGATCAACGTGCTCAAGGGCCAGGCCGCTGCCGCCCTCTACGGCATACGCGCCACCAACGGTGTGATTGTCATCACCACCAAGCGCGGCTCGGGACTCTCGTCGTCCAAGCCGGTCATCACCGTGTCGACCGACCTCGCTTCGGAGCGCGTGTCGCGCAAATTCAAGCATCAGGACGTGTATGCCCAGGGTATGGGGGGTGTCTATGACCCCACCGCTTCAATGACATGGGGCCCGAAGATCTCAGAGCTTCCCAACGATGCCCGATATGGCGGCAATACCGACAACCAGTATACCCGCCTCTATGGCAAGCACGAGGGAATGTATTACAACCCCAAGCGTGCCCAGGCCGGTCTGGACGGATGGACTACCCCGCAGATTTATGACAATACGGGCGACTTCTTCTCAAACGGATTTACCGAAAACGCCAACTTCTCCATCTCGCAGCGCACCGACCGCACCTCGTATGCCTTCGGTCTGAACAACTCTCACCAGGAGGGCGTGGTGCGCAACACAGGCCTCGACCGCTGGGGCGCACGCGGCGCGCTCGACTGGCACATCAACAACGAGTGGAAGCTCGGATTTACCGCCAACTATGTGCACACCAATATCCGCACGGCTCCGCAGGCCAACTCGGGTATAGTCAACGTGGTCTACTCGGCTCCGGCGGAGTATGACCTCAAGGGGATCCCCTCGTCAGTGCCGGGCAATCCCTCGCAGCAGATCTCGTTTCGCTCCACCAATTTCAACAACCCCTACTGGTGGGCCGAGAACAATGCCTACACACAGTCGACACAGAGATTTTTCGGCAACGCCTATGTGGAGTATCGTCCCGCCATCAACTGGGGCGACAACCTTGACCTCGTGATCAAGGAGCAGCTCGGCATCGATGCCTACACCTCGCGCTACTCCAACATACAGGAGGTGGGCTCGGCCGGCAACTCTTCGGGTTATATAGAGAACGAAAGCTATACACGCCAGATATTCAACAATCTCATCACGGCCAACTTCACCGCCGAGCTCGGTGCCGACCGCGAGTGGACTCTCGGTCTCATGCTCGGCAATGAGGTCAACAACGACCATCTCACCGCTACGGACTATATCGGTTCGGGACTCGCGTTTTACGGCCAGCCGACCATCGGCAACTGCGCATCGTTCACCTATGGCTACGAGGCACCCTCGCAGGATCGCACTGTGGGTGTCTTCTTCAACGCCTCGGCCTCGTGGCGCGACATGCTCTTCTTCAATGTGACCGGCCGTAACGACTGGGTGTCGACGATGCCCAACGGCAACCGCTCGTTCTTCTATCCTTCGGTGTCGCTCGCGTGGGTTTTCACCGAGCTTGAGGCTCTCAAGGGCAACCGTGTACTGACCTTCGGCAAGCTGCGCACATCGTATGCCGAGGTAGGTCAGGCCGGCACTTATCTCAACAATTTTGCCTACACTCCGACCTACGGAGGCGGATTCTACGGTTTCTATCCTGTCAACTATCCCATCAAGGGGCAGACATCGTTTATCCCCTACTGGAAAGAGTATGACCCCGCGCTCAAGCCTCAGACCACCAAGAATTATGAGGTGGGTCTCGACCTGCGTTTCTGGGACGACCGCGTGAAGCTGGAGTACACCTACTCCTATCAGGATGTGCGCGACCAGATATTCGAGATACCTATGGACGGCTCGACCGGCTATCAGAGCATCGTGTCGAACGGCGGACGCATCACTACCAACACTCACGAAATCAATGCCTCGGTCACTGCCTATACCTCCAAGGATTTTGACATAGACCTCGGTCTGAACTGGACGAAGTATGAGTCGATGGTCAAGGAGCTGGCTCCCGGCGTGGACAATATCATGCTCGGCGGTTTTGTGGAGCCTCAGGTGCGTGCCTATACGGGTTATGCCTATCCGGTAATCTTCGGCAAATCGTTTATGCGTGACGAGGCCACCGGTCTGATGCTTCTCGACTCGGACGGCATGCCGATGACTTCGGGCGAGTCGACCGTAATCGGCAAGTGTACCCCCGACTTCAATATGGGCTGGAGTACCAATATACGTTACAAGCGTTTCAATCTCTCCTCCACATGGAGCTGGCAGAAGGGCGGACAGATGTATCACGGCACTTATGGCGTCATGCAGATGTTTGGCGCGACCACCGAGTCGACCGACCGCGATATGCCTCTACATGTCAGCGGCATCGACTATGAGACGGGCCAATATGTGGAGCATGATGTAGACCGCTTCAGTTGGAACCAGATTTATTATGACTGCTCGGAGTCAATGATTGTCGATACCGACTTTGTCAAGCTGCGCGATGTCACGCTGACTTATCAGTTGCCCCGTCTGGGTGTGTTTGACATCAGTGTCTATGGTTTTGCACGCAATGTGCTTGTGTGGGCCAAGATGAACGATTTCGATCCTGAGTCGTCGGTGGGCAACAATAATGCCGGCGGTTATTTCGAGCGTTTCTCGCTGCCCAATACAGCATCGTTTGGCGGAGGCCTCAAGCTCACCTTTTGATCAATTAGTAATTAGTAATTAACAATTAGTAATTAGTAATTAGTAATTAGTAATTAGCAATTAGTAATTGATTGATAATATATAATTTATAAAATCGCTATAACAATTATGAAATTATACAGACTGATTCCTGCCGTGGCTCTGCTTTTTGCTTCGTGCTCGGAGGATGAGATGGACCGCATCAATACTGATTATGGCAATCCGCCGGTCAGTGTCATCAATGGCCGACTGATGATTACGGATGCCATCACTTCGACCGGTTTTTCGACCGCGAGCGGTGACTATGCCTATTATACTTCGGTGTATAATGAGCAGATATTCGGTACGGGTAATAACCAGTTGAAGAATGCCGAGCTGAGGCAGATTTCGGAAGTGGCCGGGTCGTCGACATTCAATAATGTGTGGAACGGCACCTATGCCAATCTTCTCAATCTCAAATATATCATGGCCAAGTGTGGCGAGGGCGGACTCAATGAGGGTCAGAAAGACCTCCTGGGTATGGCTCAGGTGCTTGCGGCTGTCAACTGGGGTATACTCACCGATATGCACGGCGACATCCCTTGCTCGGAGGCTTTGCAGGGCGGCGCGCTCAAGCAGCCTAAACTCGATGCGCAGAAGGATGTGTATGACTACATATTCACTCTTCTCGACAGTGCCATAGCCAATCTCACCGACGCTCAGGCCGAGGGTATGGCCAATGTGGGCGAGCAGGACATACTTTATGGCAACGATAATGCCGCGTGGCTTGCTGCGGCTCATGCTGTCAAGGCCCGCTATAAGCTCCACATGACTGTGCGCGACACCAATGCCGCCGCCGAGGCTCTCGCCGAGGCCAAGGCCGCGCTTGCCGCGGGATTTGAGGGTATGACGCTCGACATTTATGACGGCACCGAGTCGCTGATGTCGCCCTGGCCTGCTTTCCAGTATAGCCGCGACTATTGCGCTTGCTCGACTACCGTGCAGTCGCTGCTTAAGGAGCGTCAGGACCCCCGCGAGAACATATACATATATTATTATAGCGCGGGCGAGGAACTCGACCCCTCCGACCCCGACTATTACGCTCCCGTGTGCGGCACTCCGGGCAATGACTCGCAGGCTACGGCATCGGGCGCATGGGACCTGAGCGCGCCAAGATGGATAACCTATAATGCAACGGGTACATATCCTCTCTATCCTGCGGCCACGACCCACATCGTGTCGCTCGCCGAGGTCAACTTTATCATCGCCGAGCTTCAGGCCCGTAATGGCGAGGACTGCACCGACGCGCTGACCGATGCCGTCGAGGCAAGTTTTGCCGACTCACGCTCATTCGGTACAATCGGCATGACCGCCGCCGACTATGTGGCTTCGCTCTCGTCGCGCCTGTCGGCCGACGCGGTGGGCGAGGTGATGGTGCAGAAGTATCTTTCGCAGTGTCGCGACGAGCAGGCCGAGACTTACAACGACCTGCGCCGCTGCAAGGCTCTGGGCAAGGAGTATGTGGTCATGACCAATCCCAAGAATGTCAACGGCTCGTCCAACCGCTGGCCGCTGCGTCTGCCCTATGGCAACTCGGGCGTGTCGTCCAACCCCAATGTGCGCGCAGCCTACGGTGACGGTCTCTATGTGTTCACAGAGCCTGTGTGGGTATTCGGAGGCACACAATAAGGAATTTGTTTCGTAAGCAATATTAAAGGACTCAAAAGCCAATGGAGCTTTTGAGTCCTTTAATATTATGGGGGTGTTACTTAGAGGGGGGGCAAAACACCCGAAAGCAGATAATTTGTTATTACTGTCCGCTAAACTTTTTTTGAGCGATTGAAAAAATTAGGGCTGATTC
>CANDNO010000087.1 GCA_947386115.1 uncultured Muribaculaceae bacterium | reverse complement strand
AATCACTCTTACAAACCTCAAAAATCACTCGCAGCTAATTTTTGCGAGTTACTTAATTATGGCGTAAATGGATTCTTTATAAATGTTCGCTTGATTATTATATATATAATGTGTAATTTCGCGGAAACAATACGAAAAAGCCATTATGAAGAGCGTTATCACAAAAATATTCTTGAGTGCCGCAATTTGCCTTACAGCAATGGAGGCACACGCCATACTACCTAACGAAGCCTCATTCAAAAATGAGACTAATGACACCACAAAGCTGAACAATCTGCTGATCAAAGCAATTCAGATCGACGACCCACAGGCAAGAGTTGCAGCAATAGGTCGCGAATTTGTAGGCGTTCCATACGTAGCAGGAACACTCGAGGGAAGTCCTGAAACGCTTAAGATAAATTTAGACGAAATGGACTGTACGACTTTCGTAGAAACCGTACTCACTATTGCCTATACAGCCGGAGAGAGACGCTCATCGTGGCGAGACTTCGTATACAATCTTGAGAAAATAAGATATCGTGGCGGAAGTATCAACGGCTACGCTTCGAGGCTCCATTATTTCAGCGACTGGGTGGTCGACAACGTGCACCGCGGCACAATCAAGGAATATACCACACGTATGCCGGCCAATGACTGGACTGTAAAAACGCTTGACTTCATGAGTTCCAATCGAGACAAATATGAAGCGTTGAGCGATTCAACCGAGTTTGAGAGAATAAAAAGTTGTGAAATAGGCTACCGCAATCACCGCTATCCCTATATAAAAACCAGCAAAATCACGAATAAAGCGATAGTCGCTGCACTCAAAGAGGGCGATGTAGTGGCAC
The DNA here is from genome assembly GCA_947386115.1 of uncultured Muribaculaceae bacterium. Taxonomy (GTDB): domain Bacteria; phylum Bacteroidota; class Bacteroidia; order Bacteroidales; family Muribaculaceae; genus JAAVFS01. The sequence goes on along the minus strand of CANDNO010000087.1, from coordinate 10,734 downwards.
TCACGACCAAGACTCCCGGACTCGATGTCACCCACATGGGAATAATCATAAAAAAAGATGGTGTTCCCCACCTTATGCACGCGTCGAGCAAACATGGGAAAATCATAATCGACGAATTGCCGTTGGCTGATTATCTGCGAAAGAACGGAAGTACCGGAATACGCGTAATACGATTAAACGAATAATAACAAAACAAGATATAGAATACATCACAACCTATTATATTAAACCATGATTCACATAAAAAAATTGATTGCCCTTGCTATGGCAAGCGGTATGGCCGTCATGGCTTCGGCGCAAAACGACTCAACATTCATCTATCTATGCGCAACAGATGATGGACAATCGGGCCTGATGATGCTCGAATCATCAAACCGGAGTGACCAAAAATGGACTAACCATGGAATCGAAGGACGCCTTACGGGCAGCGATTTCGGTGCATGGGGCTCGGGGAAGAAAATGTACAATCCACGAGTGTACAGAGACACGGCCGACGGCTCGTGGCACCTACTGTTTAACGTTGACAAAAAGGGCACGGCATGCAGTTATAGCAAATCAAAAGATCTTATAGACTGGACTGTACAGGAATACCGCTATCCGGCCGAGGCTATCGCCATGTTGCCAACGACTGCCATTGAAGGCGAAAAATCATCGGCAAAATTTAAAGGCAAAGATGCAAGCGGAGTTATATTCAAGGTAGAAAAAGAGGTTGTCGACCGCGTGAGAAACCATCAGCACTACCGTAAACAGATCGATGCCAAAAACTCGGAACGTACAAACGAAGACACCTGGCGCTTCGCCGGAATCGACACCGTGGAGATGACATTGACACCGCTGATGGCTCAAGGCAAAGATATAAGCGACAAGTTTATCGGCATATTTTTTGAGGACATCAACTACGCTGCCGACGGAGGACTGTACGCCGAGCTGGTGCAGAACCGCGACTTTGAATACAGTCCTGCCGACCGAGGCGGTGACAAGAAATGGCATGCCACAAAAGCATGGAGCCTGAGCGACAGCACCAAAATGAAAGCTGAGATTGGCACTGACGACCCCATCAATGCCAACAATTCACATTATCTTAAGCTGACCACCCCCGGCTCCAATAAATATGCCCTCATCAATGAAGGTTACGACGGCATTGCAGTAAAGAAAGATAATATATATAATGTGTCGATATGGGTAAAAGCCAACGATCGTAACGGACTTAAAGTATCGCTCATTGACAATGACGGCAAATCAATAGGTCAATGCAACCTGTCGGTCAAAGAAGCCGGTAGCTGGACTAAACTTACAGGCACTATCAAAGCCGCCAAAGACTGTGATTCGGCCAAACTCGCAGTATCGCTGTCTAAACGCGGCACTGTCGACCTTGACATGATATCACTCATGCCCGACGCCACATTCAAAGGACACGCCAATGGTCTGAGAAACGATCTTGCACAGGTGCTGGCCGACCTTAAACCACGATTCGTACGCTTCCCCGGCGGTTGTGTAGCTCATGGCGACGGAATCGACAACATGTATGACTGGAAAGGATCAATAGGAAAACTCGAAGAGCGCACAGGCAAACGCAACCTGTGGGGCTACCACCAGACCCGCGGCCTGGGCTATCACGAATACTTCCAGTTCTGCGAGGATATCGAAGCCGAACCCCTTCCCGTGCTTGCTGCAGGCGTGCCTTGCCAGAACTCATCGACCCACTCACATGTATCGCACGACGTTCTCACCGGTAACGGACAACAGTGTGGCATACCTATGGAGAAAATGGGAGCATACATTCAGGACATTCTTGACTTGATAGAATATGCCAACGGAGACGTAACCACCACCTGGGGCAAAAAGAGAGCAGAAGCCGGACATCCCGAGCCATTTAACCTTAAGATGATCGGTATAGGCAATGAAGATATCATAACCGATGCTTTCAAGGAGCGTTTCACAATGATTTTCGATGCCATCAAGGCCAAGTATCCCGAGATTGAAGTCATCGGTACCGTAGGTCCGTTCCACGAAGGCCCCGACTATGTTGCCGGATGGGAATTTGCCCGCGAAAAGAATATCCCGGCCGTCGACGAGCACTATTATGTTTCGCCCGGCTGGTTCATTCACAACGGCGATTACTACGATAACTATAACCGTAGCGACAGCAAAGTGTACCTGGGCGAATATGCCTCTCACCTGCCCGACCGTGCATCGACCCTCGAGGCTGCACTCTCAACTGCGCTGTACCTTACCAACGTTGAGCGTAATGCCGATGTTGTGACTATGACCTCCTATGCGCCTCTGCTCGCCAAAGAGGGTCACACTCAGTGGCGTCCCGACCTGATTTATTTCAACAACACCGAAATCAATCTTACCCCCGACTATTACGTACAGAAAATGTACGGCAACAACGCCGGAACGAAATACATTCCCACAGAGCGCAAATTATCGGACAACAATACCGACCTTGCCGTAAGACTTGGCAACTCTATCGTAATTGATGAGAAAACCGGAGATACGATTGTGCGTCTCGTCAATATGACTCCGGCAACTGTAAATACCAATCTGGGAATAAGCGGCAACGCGGTGCTGACGCTGCTCACCGGCGATCCTGATGACAAAGATGCCAAAGAAGCTGTTTCGGAAATCACGGTCGACGGCACGTATGTTCAGCCGGCCTACTCCTTCAGCGTTCTGCGCTTTAAAAACAAGAAGTAAAACATAGTTCCTGAGAAAGGAACTACAATACACGACACTATAGTGGCGGCAAGGTATAGCCCATTGAGACACAGGGCTGCCTGAGCCGCCACTACTGTGAATACGAAGAGCGATAACAGCAAGGGCTGCCTTATGCCGCCCTGCCGATAACGGAATCTATAAACGCACATAACGCTGACGACATAGGCTGCATACCAGGCAATATAAGCAAATCCGAGGCCTCGCAGACCATACATCTTGTAGCCAAGAATGTTGAAACAGAGATACAACACAGCGCTCAGAGACTCGGTGAAAAGATAAATCTTGCCATCGCCACGTGCCAGAATGACAAATGCCATTACAAAAGACACAGCTTTAAGAACCGTCCCGACAGAGGCGATGGTGACATATCCCGTTACAGGCAGGAATGTGCTGTCGTAGAGCAGTCGTATTATATAAGGCAAAAGATTTATAAACAGGACTATTGCGCCGAGCAATCCCCACAATAGCATCGTCATCTCGTGACGTACAAAAAGCGATGTGCGCACACGGCTGGCAGCGACCGACGATACTCTCGGAAAGAACTCTACCGCCATCGCGGTAAAAACGAGGCTTACATACTGATTAATTATCGTATAGCCCGACTGATACAACCCTACTCCTCCATCACCCACCCGGCTGCGCATCCATGCGAGGAAAATATACTGAGCCAACAGTGTTACGAAAGTGGCGGCAGTCATATAAATGCCCAGACGTAATATCGGCGTCGACGACGAGATGAAATCACGTGCAGGAATCTCGTACTTCGTTTTATCACTTCCATTTACATAATAAGACAGGGCAATAACAACCGAGAAGGTGATGATAGAAGGCACGATAGCACCGAAACCAAAAAGCTTTATCAAGCCTATGGAGATAGCGGTCGCCACTACCCCACCCCAAAGCGAAGCACGGGCAAGACGCCGTAACCGGCCGTTGGCCTGCAATATAGCCTGTTCGCCAGCTGTCAAAGCATTGAAAAACACTACGACCGACAAGAGCATGAACGGCAATGTATGGGATGAATCGCCAAAGGTAACACGGCTCAACAGCGGCGAGAGCAACAACGTCGCTACGGCACCTAACAAACCCAATATGGCTCCGAGACGCCGGACGACTGCCGAAACGTACCCGACCCGGGAACTGGACGAGCCTGAAATCTCCTTTACGCCCGACTGGCGTAAGTTGAGTTGTGACAGCTGATTGATAACATCCAACGCGGCATTGTAAAGCCCGAACACTCCTATGCCGGCAGTTCCAAGCCATAAAGCGATACATTTGGTACGGACTACCGAACAAAGTATCGTGACAATCTGGACACTGCCAAAGATACTGAGTGCCTTGAAGACCCGGCGTGAAGTTGTTGAACCACCTGACACGTTTCAGAACTTGTTTAATTACAATTATTCAGAACGAGACCTATCGCTTGAGCCACAGCTCGGGATTCTGTTTATCCTTCTCGCGGCGCAACTCAAAATGCAGTACACTTCGATTGCCATCGGCCTTGTCGACATAGAGTTTTCCGAGCTGCTGACCGGTCGACACCTTGTCACCTTTTTTCACGTTAAGCGACGCAATGTTGGCATACACAGTGACGTAGTCACCATGGCGCAATACAATCACATTATTATAACCGGCAAGTTTAAAAATCTGCGAAACCTCACCATTAAACACGGCATGAACCGAAGCACCCTGCGAAGCCTCGATATCAATACCGGGATTGTTGGTTTCAACCTTAGGCAGGCGTGGATGTTTCTGACGGCCGAACTTCTTGACTATGGTAAACTGGCCACTGACAGGATATGGCAGCTTACCCTTGTTGCTTTCAAACGTTCCGGTGAGTTGGCGGTTGGCTTCCGATACCGTAACGGTGGGTTTGGTAGCCGGTTGAGACGGTGCGGCAGCCTGTGACGCATTATTCCCGGCAGCAGCCTGTTGGCTCTGCTCGTTACGTTCGCGGCGCTCACGCTCGGCACGCTCCTTTTCTTCCTGCCTGCGACGCGCTTCGAGTTCCTCGGCAATCGCTTTTTCGAGGCGTTCTTCAAGCCTGCGGGCTTCGTCGCGACGACGTTTCAGAATTTCCTGCAGCTTCTTGTTCTGCGATTTTAGCGATTTGACCAGGCGGTCGGTTTCAACCTTTTTGCGCTCGAGCGCATCTCGCTGGTTCTCAACCTTTTTAAGAACACGCGCATTGGCAGCACGCAACGAGTCAAGACGTTGTTGACGCACTTGGAGCGAAGAACGGGTATCGACAATCTCGTCGGCCTTACGACGACGCCAGCGGGAGAACTGTCTCAGCGACCGGTAACGCTCCCATGCCTGTTTGAAATTCTCGGACGAGAACACGAACGTTATGTCGTTCATGCCGTTGGCATTGGTCTGCGACTTGCGTAATGCAGTACGGTATTTATCACACATACTGCCAAGGCGCTCGTTGAGCTCGGCAATGGAGTCGTTGAGCGGACGGATAAGACGCATTATCGAATCGGATGTCGCACGCAACCGTCGCACGTCACGATTGATATCAACAATCTGGCCATCGAGCAGTTCGAGCTGATTGAGGTTATTCTCAACAGCCTGGGCATTCTGCCTGACATTCCGCTCGGCCTGTTCTACCTGTTGCCTGTTGCGGCGTTGATCGCGGCGTATGCGTGACGATGACTGTGCCATTGCCGATGCCGATGTGAGCATCAGCAACAAAAGCGCGATAAATGATTGGCGGCAACTGAACATCGTAATTAGAATAATGAGGATGAAGAAAGAGATTTAAACAGGTCGACTGCCGATATAATGCGATATCCTTTACCGGGACGTTTGAATGACGGCATATCACCGGTATCGGCCTTAACCTGGGAGGGTGTATATTTCAAAACAGCATTGATGTGCTTTGACGAAGCTGTAAAATCACACGACAGTGATTGCGGTATCTGCCCTATCTCACATGCGCTCCAGTCGTTGTAGTCACACGAAACAGTCTTACGCCCGGGGATTGAAACCGCTATTGAAGCTATCTGGTTGTTTTCACCCTCTACGTTGAAAACGCACTCGTAGGGGTGTGCACCTTTGGCCGAAGCTGTCATGGTCCAACCGTCGAAATCGGCAGCCGGAGAGGTAAGTTTTACATTTTTGGCTTTGCGTGACAGTTTGACACCCTCGCCCGGAACTATGGCCCGGCCGAGCATGATTGATTGCAACTGGCCCAGGGTGATACCGGTGCTTGCACTCAAGCGGTCGATGCTTTCGATAACGGCGAGCTTGTGTATCTTGTCAACACAATAAACTGAGTCGGCAGTTACGTGCATCACTGCAACCTCGAAGCCGAGAACACGCATCGAAACGTGAATCAAACTGTCGCTGACCATGTATGCGCGCCCCGAAAGGGAGACCTTCGACGGAGATTTAAGTTCTACTCTCACGGGCATGCTTATCGTGTGCCATGGTTTATACGACGCCACCATGGCATCGAAACGTTGTTCGACCGAAGCTGTCGCCAGCTCCTCGGGCGACACGGCACGGCGCTGAGAGCCGCAGGATGCAACAAATATACAGAAAGCCGATATAATGAGATACTTAAGATTTTTCACTTGTAAAAATATGTTTTATGCTTGATTTTTCTTTGAAGAAGTTCATCATCGGGATCGAGTTCGGCGGCCGATTTCCAGAATTCGAGAGCTCGGTCGGGCTCGCCACACATGAAGTAGATATCGCCCATGTGCTGGTAAAGTTCGGCCGACGGCTCGGAGGTCAGCTCCATAGCTTTATCTATGAACGACTTAGCCTCTTTGTAATCACCTTTTTTGAACATTATCCAGGCATAGGTATCGAGCGACGATTCGTTGTCGGGATCGAGATTGAGCGACCGCCGGCTAAGTTCGGCCGCACGGTCAAGATCCATGCCTTCACATGCCATAAAATAGGCACAGTTGTTCATCGCCATTGAGTTGGTTGGGTCAATTTCCATAGCCTTTTCATACAGTGCTATAGCCCCGTCGACGTCGCCACCCTTGTACAGGATATCACCTTTGGCGGTATAGGCCTGGGATGAAATGGTTACATCAATAGAATCCATTGCAATACAACGGTCGAGATAAACCACAGCCTTGGCCGTGTCGCCTGCCAGCGAGGCGGCCTCACCCGTGAGCAGAGAAAATATCTCGCTGTCGGGGAAAAGTTGCAATGCACGTTCACCTGCATCGGTTGCCTTATCGTATTCACGGGCAGTGAAATACAGGCTCATGAGACCGCGCCAGCGGTCCTGATTGTGGAGATCGGTATCAATGACATATTCCTGCTGCTCGGCAGCCGACTTGTAATCATCGACAGCGACAAAGTATGAACTATATAGATCATGAACCGAAGGCTCGTGAGGATACATATCGACGAGTTTGCCGAACAGCTCGTTGATGCGGGGCTGCATGAGCGAGTCGGCATACTGCTCCTTGACATAGCCGGTGAGTATCTCCAACTTAGTATCAAGCTCGAGATCGGGTAGCTCGAGAGCACGGAAGACTTCGCGGTCGTAGGCAGCGCTGTCACCGGTCTGGTGATAATAAACGGCACGCTTGTAATAGGCCAGTCCGCTCGAAGGGTCTACCTCACAGGCATTGTTATAGGCCTCGAGCGCCTTATCGTTTTCACCCAGCGACAAGAAAAGGTCGCCGGCGTAAACTCTCGATTCGGCGCTACGTGGTGTCTCTTCGACAAGTTTATTGACCTCGCTTACTGCCGACACCGTGTCGCGTGAATTGATATAACTCAACACCTTGCGGGCCGTGAGCTGGAGTTGCGGCCCCTCGGCCTTCTGAATGCTGCTAATGAGATTGCGAGCCTTATTCTGAGCTACGGTATCGGCCGTGCGCGAAAGATAAGCGTCGGCAAGACGCATCGAGACATCAGTCTTCTGGGGGAAGATGTCATGAAGTTTTTCCCACACGCCAAGGGCACGCTCACCTTCACCGAGACGCTCACACATCGTTCCGTAGAGAATCGAGCCGTAATAGTCGTCGGGGTGAGCGTCGAAGTGTTTCTGAAGCAGTGCGAGGCCATCTTCGGTCATTGCTTTGTCGCCCTGCCCGAGCATCATCATATAAAAACCGAGATCATGCCCTACCGACGACTCCGAAGGATTCAATTCGTAAGCCCTCCTGATGAGCTCATAATAAGCGTCGGTATGGTCCAGCGCCAGTTGTCGCTGGGCCTCAAGGAATATATAGTCGGCCCTGCGGCTGTCGGCGCCATCTCTCCACGCCGACTTGCCCGCGGCAATAAGGGTTGCAGCGACGCTCATCAACAGCAGTGCACAGACTTTAATGTTTACTCTCATTTTGGTCACATAAATAAATGTTGTAAAGCTGATATCAACCGAGACCGGTATGACCGAATCCTCCCTCGCCACGCTCAGTGTCATCGAGTGAATCGACACTAATCCAGTCGACACGTTCGTGACGCGCGAAGACAAGCTGGGCAACACGCTCTCCATCATTTATTACGAACGGGACGTCGGAAAGGTTCACCAGAATAACCTTTACTTCACCGCGATAATCGGAATCGACAGTGCCGGGAGCATTGGCAACCGTAACACCGTGCTTGGCAGCGAGACCGCTGCGCGGCCTTACCTGGCACTCGAAACCCACGGGTATTGACATGAAAAGTCCTGTAGGAATGAGAGCGCGCTGCATCGGTAACAGTGTAACAGGCTCGTCGAGATTAGCTCTTACATCCATTCCGGCCGCCCCTTCGGTAGCATACGAAGGGAGCTCGTGACGTGAACGGTTTATTATCTTTACATTTAGTTGTTGCATTGTAATCATATTGTAAAAATCACGCAATAGTACATGTGATTGCCTACACCGGCCACACTGCGTGTACACATATTATAAGGCGAAGATACTACTTTTTTTTCAATGGGTCGTTATGAGGGAATTAAAAAAGGTGAATTATTTCAATCGCGAGTGTCACACAGCCCCTTTAACAAAAAAAAGTAGTATTTTTTTGTAAAAATATAACTTTTATGAGTCGAAAAAGGCAAAAAAGACCTAAATTTGCATTCTGATAGCGACACCTCACAAAGGGTTACTTATTACAGCAATAAACGAAACAACCATATTACAATAGAGAATATCATCGTAATGAAGCTCTTACAGAAGAAACTGTCACAGTACACCGAGCCACAGAAAGCTATGGCTGCAGGTGTTTATCCCTACTTCCGCGCCATCTCGAGCGAGCAGGAGCCCGAAGTAATCATCGACGGCAAGCCTGTTCTCATGTTTGGCAGCAACTGCTATACCGGACTCGTATCAGACCCCCGCATTAAAGAGGCTGCCATTGATGCCATAAAGAAATATGGCACCGGATGCGCCGGTTCACCGTTCCTCAACGGTACACTTGATCTTCATAAAAAACTCGAAGCACGTATCGCCGAATATATAGGCAAAGAAGATGTCATGATTTACTCTACCGGCTTCGAGGTAAACCTCGGTGTGGTATCTTGCCTCACCGGCCGCGAGGATTACATCCTCTGGGACGAGCAGGATCACGCGTCAATAATCGAAGGTCGACGTCTGTCATTCTCTCAGTCGCTCAAATACAAGCACAACGACATGAAGTCGCTTGAGAAGCAGCTGCAGAAATGCGACCCCGACAAAGTCAAGCTCATCGTCACCGACGGTGTATTCTCAATGGAGGGTGACGTTGCCAATCTTCCCGAAATAACCAGCCTGGCTAAGAAATACAATGCAACAGTCATGGTCGACGAGGCCCACGGCATCGGCGTATTCGGCAAAGGCGGACGCGGCACATGCGACCACTTCGGCGTCACCAAGGATGTTGACCTTATCATGGGCACATTCTCCAAGTCGTTTGCTTCGCTCGGAGGCTTCATCGCCACCGACAAGGAGATAACCAACTTCCTGCGTCACCACTCTCGTTCATACATTTTCACAGCATCGATCACTCCCGCCTCGACCGCTGCCGCCCTTAAGGCCATCGACATTATGGAACAGGAGCCCGAGCGCCAGGAGAACCTGTGGAAACTCACCAACATGGCACTCGAAGGATTCCGTTCGGCCGGTTTTGAGATAGGTCACACTTCGACCCCCATCATCCCGCTGTACATCCGCGACAACATGAAGACGTTTGCCATCACAACCGAACTGCAGAACGAAGGCATCTTCGTAAACCCTGTAGTCTCACCCGCAGTAGCACCTCAAGATACACTCATACGTTTCAGCCTTATGGCAACACACACCCCCGAGCAGGTTGCCTATGCCATCGAAAAACTAACCAAGGTGTTCAAACGTTACGGTATTATTGGGTAAACTCAACTTAACAACCCATTAAACATATTTTATTTAAGTAGATTATGAAAAAGAAATTCATTTGCACCGTGTGTGGATATATCCACGAAGGTGATGAGGCTCCCGAGAAGTGCCCCCAGTGCGGTGCTCCCAAATCAAAATTCAAGGAACTTGATGACACCGAAGTCTGCAAATTCGTAACCGAGCACGAGATCGGCGTAGCAAAAGGCTGCGACGACGAGATGATCAAAGACCTTAACAACCATTTCATGGGCGAATGCACCGAGGTGGGCATGTATCTGGCTATGTCACGCCAGGCCGACCGCGAGGGCTATCCCGAGATCGCTGAGGCTTTCAAGCGTTACGCTTGGGAAGAGGCTGAGCACGCTTCTAAGTTTGCCGAGCTTCTTGGCGACATGGTATGGGACACCAAGACCAACCTTGAGAAGCGCATGATGGCCGAGGCCGGCGCCAACGAGGACAAGATGCGTATCGCAAAACGTGCCAAAGAACTGAATCTCGACGCTATCCACGACACCGTTCACGAGATGGCTAAAGACGAGGCTCGTCACGGCCGTGGCTTCCTCGGACTCTTCAACCGTTTCTTCAAGAACCAGAAATAATATTTCAGGTCAATGAAATCAAAAGAAGCTGTGTAGCATTGCTGCACTGAAGATTCCAAATCGAAGTGCAAAACTTTGAGATAGGAATAACTCATTCT
>CANDNO010000086.1 GCA_947386115.1 uncultured Muribaculaceae bacterium | reverse complement strand
TCGTCGAAAACTGGGTCACCCGCGATTTGGGTAACGCATGACGAAAACAGGAAGGTATGACATCCGGGTCTATAGCCGGCACTCAGGCGGGCGGAATGATGGCGTTGCCTCGGAGGGCGTCTACCACAAGGCGCGCCTTGGCCGGGCCAACTACCTGTGCCACAGCGTCGAGCGAGGCTTCGCGTATCTTTTTCACGCTCTTGAAGTGCTTCAGGAGGGCCGTCTTGGTGGCATCGCCAACTCCTTTAATCGAATCGAGTTCACTGACTATCTGCGACTTACTGCGACGGTCACGGTGATGTGTGATACCGAAACGGTGTGCCTCGTCGCGCAGATGCTGCACGACCCTCAGCGACTCGGAGTTCTTGTCGATATACAGCGGCGCCGAGTCGCCGGGGAAAAAAATCTCCTCGAGACGCTTCGCAATTCCCACGACCGCAATCTTGCCGCGCAGTCCCATGGCATCGAGAGCCTCGACAGCGGCGCTCAGCTGCCCTTTTCCGCCATCCACAACGATGAGCTGGGGCAGCGGCTCACCCTCCTCGACAAGGCGCGAATAACGGCGCGTGAGCACCTCCTTCATCGAAGCGAAATCGTCGGGTCCTACAACGGTCTTGATATTGAAGTGGCGATAGTCGCGCTTGGAGGGCTTGGCATTCTTGAACACAACACAGGATGCGACAGGATTGGTGCCCTGAATATTCGAGTTATCGAAACACTCAACGTGGCGCGGCAGCTCGGTGAGGTGGAAGTCCTGTTGCATGCGCTTGAGTGTGCGCTCGAGACGCTCCTCGGGATTATTGCGTTCGAGCTGCTTGAGCACGTCAAGCTTGGCCTGGCGGGCATTGCGCTGCGACACGTCGAGAAGCTTGGCGCGATCGCCCCGCTGGGGCACTGTGAACGTCACATCGGGCATCTCGACATCGGGAATCTCTGCCACTACAACCTCGTCGTAGGTGACATCGAGTGTCTGGCGAATCTCCTCCATGGCGTAGGCGAGCATCTCGGCGCGAGTCTCGTCGAGACGACGTTTATAGCGCAGCGTGACGCTCTTTACGACCGCTCCGCGGCGCACGTGCATATAGTTTATGTAGACATCCTGCTTGTCGTCGTCGATACCAAAAACATCGACATCGCTCACCGTCTGGCTCACGATGACACTCTTGGCACTGTGAACGTCACATCGGGCATCTCGACATCGGGAATCTCTGCCACTACAACCTCGTCGTAGGTGACATCGAGTGTCTGGCGAATCTCCTCCATGGCGTAGGCGAGCATCTCGGCGCGAGTCTCGTCGAGACGACGTTTATAGCGCAGCGTGACGCTCTTTACGACCGCTCCGCGGCGCACGTGCATATAGTTTATGTAGACATCCTGCTTGTCGTCGTCGATACCAAAAACATCGACATCGCTCACCGTCTGGCTCACGATGACACTCTTGGCACGATAGCGGTCAACAAGCATGTACTGCTCTTTCAAAGTCTGTGCTTCCTCGAAGCGTAGCTGCATGGCGAGACGCTCCATCTCGGCCTTCAGATAGTCCATCAGTTCGCCCGTATCGCCACGCAGAATCTGCTTGACATGCTCGATATATTCCTGGTATTTATCGGGCGTCACGGCTCCTACACAACATCCCTCGCAGCGCTTGATGTGATACTCGAGACACACCCTACCCTTGTGTTTGTCGATATACTCGGGCGTGATGGGGATGCGGCAGGTGCGTATGGGATAAAGACGTTTCACCAGGTCAAGGACAGCGCGCGCCGAGGGCGCATCGGTGTAAGGGCCGAAGTATTTCGAGCCGTCCTTGGTGTGTTGACGGGTCATGAAAACGCGCGGATAGAGCTCTTTGGTGACGCATATCCACGGGTAGGACTTGTCATCTTTAAGCAAGACGTTGTAACGGGGCTGATACTCCTTTATCATCGAGTTCTCGAGATTAAGTGCATCCTGCTCGGTAGGGACAACGATATAGCTCATGTCGGCAATCGCGCGCACGAGAAGATTGGTGCGGAGACAGTCGTGCGTGCGGTTGAAATATGACGAGACACGGCGCTTGAGATTCTTAGCTTTGCCCACGTAGATAACCTTGCCGTCGGCATCGTAATACTGATACACGCCGGGGGTATCGGGCAGGATAGCTATCTTGTCGCGCAGCGTCTGAGACTTGTTCTTATCATGTTTTGCCATACCATTATAACGTTTTTCGCATGAAAAAATTGCAGGGGCGCCCCTACCGGCACCCCTGCAGCAAAACTAATTCACAGGCGACTCTACAATGTCGCCATGATGATTTTATAGCCCGGTATCATACATTTAGAGATTACTTAATACTTGATAAGCGAAGTAACCTCGGCCTCGGCGGGGAGAACGTCGCGGCCATTGAGCGCGGTGAGCTCGATGATAAAGTTTACATAAATCTTTTTAGGATTCATGCTCTTTACGAGATTGTAGGCAGCAGCCATTGTACCACCGGTAGCGAGCACGTCGTCGTGAAGGACTACGATATCATCCTCGGTGATGGCATCGCGGTGTATCTCGATGGTGTCGGTTCCATACTCTTTTTCGTATGTAGCCTTGAGAGTGTCGGCAGGCAGTTTGCCGGGCTTGCGAACGGGTACGAAACCGGCGCCAAGCTCGAAGGCGAGAATAGAGCCGCCAATGAATCCGCGCGACTCGATACCTACAACTTTAGTCACGCCCTTGTCACGATACAACTGCGAGAGGTCCCACCCTATGGCATGGAGAGCACGGGGATCTTTAAAGGCAGTCGTGAGATCTTTAAAAAGGATTCCCTTCTTGGGGAAATCGTTTACATCGCGAACGCGAGACTTTACGTAATCCATCTTGTTAGTTTTAAGAGATTGATATTATGTTTTTTATTTGTGTTCCACGTGAAACATTCAACGTCCACAAAGGAGCAACAGAACGTTGATATCGTTAGGCGAAACGCCGGGTATGCGCGAGGCTTGAGCTATAGTTTCCGGGTCGATTCGTTTAAGCTTTTGTCGAGCCTCTGTCGAAATGGCCGTGATTGAATTGTAATCAAACTTACCCTTGATCTTTATTGATTCAAGTCGAGAAATCTTGTCGGCTATCATACGCTCGCGGTCAATATAACCTTGATACTTGATAAGAATCTGAGCAGCCTCGACAACTTCATCGCGAAGATCGACAGGTATTGAAGATACAAATTTTCGCAGTGCGGGGACAAAAGGAATAAGCGACTCGAGCGAGAGCTGAGGACGCAGAATAAGGTCATACAAACGTGTACCCTCACTCAAAGCAGTACTCCCCGACTCTATCAGCAGCGGATTGATAACATCGGCTCGTACTTTTGTTTTACGGGCAAGTTCAATAAGATTATCTCTGAGTTCACGCTTGGAGAGCATGCGATCATATCGCTCCTGTGACGCGAGTCCTATGGAATAACCGCGAGGTGTAAGACGCATGTCGGCATCATCCTGGCGCAAGAGTATGCGATACTCGGCACGCGACGTGAACATACGGTAGGGTTCATCGACACCTTTCGTAACGAGGTCATCGATTAAGACCCCTATATAAGATTCGTCACGGGCAAGAGTAAATTCTTCCCCACCCTTGACCTTAATTGCGGCATTTACACCGGCAACAAGGCCCTGCCCTGCCGCTTCCTCATATCCCGTGGTACCGTTAATCTGACCGGCGAAGTACAGTCCATCCACAAGCTTAGTTTCGAGAGTATGCTTTAACTGTGTTGGGTCAAAAAAGTCATACTCGATAGCGTAGCCGGGTCGATAAATCTGGACATCCTTGAGCGCAGGAATAGTCTGCATTGCTTCTATCTGAACGTCAATAGGAAGCGAAGAAGAAAAACCGTTAAGGTAATACTCCTGGGTGTCTTCACCTTCAGGTTCAAGGAATAGCTGATGTTCGGTTTTATCGGCAAAAGTAACAATCTTTGTTTCGATACTGGGGCAGTAACGAGGGCCGATACTCTTGATCTGGCCATTATAAAGTGGCGAATCATGAAGTCCGCGTCTCAGCGCCTCGTGCGTAGACTCATTCGTGTAAAGTATATAGCAAGGGCGCTGCTCCAATTCCCTATTTACCGATGGCATGAAAGAGAACTTATGGAAATCATTGTCACCATCCTGTCTTTCGGTCAACTCCCACTTAACCGAACGTCCATCAATACGCACAGGCGTACCGGTTTTCATTCTGTCAGCTACAAAACCGAGAGATTTGAGCTGTTCGGTTAATCCGTAGGAGGCTTGTTCTGATATGCGCCCCCCGGGAATTTGGGTTCTGCCGAAGTGCATCAGACCATTAAGGAACGTACCGTTAGTGAGCACAACGCAGCGTGCATTAAACTGAACACCGAGCGAAGTCTTGACTCCGCAAACGATAGAATCTTCAACAACGAGCTCAGTGGCAGCATCCTGCCACATATAGAGGTTATCGGTATTCTCAAGAATATGACGCCAGAGTGCTGAGAATTTATTACGATCGGCCTGCGAGCGGGGGCTCCACATGGCCGGACCTTTCGAACGGTTAAGCATTCTAAACTGTATAGCCGTACGATCGGTGACGATTCCCATTTGGCCGCCGAGAGCATCTATTTCTCTGACAATCTGACCTTTTGCAATTCCGCCGACTGCAGGATTGCAGCTCATTTGGGCAATCTTATTCAAATCGTGAGTTATCAAGAGCGTAGACACACCGAGCCGGGCCGCAGCTGCTGCAGCTTCACATCCGGCATGGCCGGCACCTACAACGATAACATCGTAATCAAACTTCATAATATAAACCTACTAAAGCGTAGACAACATTTCAAGCGCCTCATTTTCATGACGTTCCATAACTTCTCGCTCTCCCGGCCCCTTATCGTTGATGCCACAGAGATGGAGAACACCATGAATGATAACACGCAATAACTCAATATTATAATCAGCGCCTACGAGCCGCGAATTAGTCAGTACGGTATCAAGAGATATGAACATATCACCCCTCAACAGACTACCACGTGTATAATCAAAGGTAATGATGTCGGTGTAATAGTCGTGCTGCAGGAACTGACGGTTGACGTCTATGATCTTGTCGTCGTTACAGAATATATACGTAAGCTCTCCCGCTATACGTGCATGGCTGCGGGACACCTCTCCAATCCAGCATTCAAGCCGTTGGTAATCAAGGTCGGGCAATTCTACGCCATCGACAAGCCATTGAAAAGTTGCTTTCAAGTGATCTAAACTTTACAGTTACACGATAAAACATCAATAACGGGAAACTGAATCGTAGCGATACAGCAACCCGTACTATGCAATGCAAAATTAGAAAAATTTACGGTAAAAACAAAAGAGCCAAAATCACTTAAAGAAAATATAGGCGGCTACTATGCCCGAAATCGACCCTATCACATCGGCCAACAAGGCGTATGAAACAGCATAGCGTGTCTTCCTGACACCCACGCTGCCGAAATAAACAGCTAAAACATAAAACATTGTGTCGGTGCTACCTTGTATCGAAGCCGATACGCGGGCGACAAAAGAATCTGCTCCATAGGTGTTCATAAGGTCGACCATAAGGCCGCGAGAGCCGCTTCCGCTTAGAGGCTTCATTATAGCCGTAGGCAAAGCACCTACCCAGTCGGCGTCAAAACCGAACGAAGCAACACACCAGGCAAGGCCGTCGGTGATGAAATCCATAGCTCCCGATGCACGAAACATTCCTATGGCAACCAGTATTGCCACAAGGTAGGGTATAATCATAACGGCCGTTTTAAAGCCGTCTTTTGCACCTTCAATGAATATCTCGTACATGTTTAACCTACGCCTCAAACCGGCCAAAATAAACAGCAAAATAACGCCGAAAAGCAATACATTTGCCACTACCCCACTCCACAGCTGCACAGCCTCGCGGGGAAGCGAAGAAAAGAACCACACGATGCCACCGACGATAACCGCCATTCCACCGAGCCAAGAAAGCAAAACAGGGTCGGCAAGACGAATGCGTTGTTTGATACAGAGCGCCACTATACCAACAAACGTAGCTATGAACGTCGCCACGAGAATGGGCAAGAAAACATCGGTAGGGTTTGCAGCACCGGCCTGCGCCCTGTACATCATGATACTGATAGGTATAAGACAAAGTCCCGAGGCGTTGAGCACAAGGAACATAATCATCGCATCGGTGGCACGGTCTTTCTCCTTGTTGATTGACTGCAACTCCTGCATAGCCTTCAGTCCGAGCGGTGTAGCGGCATTATCAAGCCCGAGCATGTTGGCCGACATGTTCATAAACATCGAACCCATGGCCGGATGATTCTTAGGCACACCCGGGAAGAGGCGAGAAAACAACGGACTGACAGCACGACCGAACATCTGGATAACTCCGGCCTTCTCGCCTATCTTCATTAGGCCGAGCCAAAGCGACAAAACACCAGTTAGGTACAAAGCAATCTCAAATGCATTGGCAGCAGAGGTGAAAGAAGCTCCCATCACGTCACTCCAGATTTCGGGCTCGCCCAAAAATGACTTTACGACTGCAACAACAAATGCAATGAGAAAAAAAGCAATCCAGATGTAGTTTAAGACCATGTGATGTCAGAGAAAATTTTCTGAAGAGAAAAGTAAAACATGAAAATTCGACTCATTGCGCTTTGTCACTGAGAATTACACTAAATTTAAGCCTCTCAGAATCGAATAAATAAAAAGATTCGGGCACCCGCAAGGAATTGCAGGAGCCTGAATCTTAAAAATTTTAACTATTTCATCACAGCGTTGATCTCGCCAAGCAAAGTTGCCTTATCAACTACACCGGTGATGGTTTTTGACTTTTTGTTAACCGGATTGTAAATGACGATGGTCGGGACAGCTTGAACTCGATAGGTAGTGCAAAGGGATTTGTTACGGTCGACATCGACAGTATAAAAATCCACTTTGTTCTTCATCTCGGTGGCGAGCTCATGATAAATGGGCGCGAACATTCGGCAGGGACCACACCAGGTCGCAGTGAAGTCGATCACATAAGTACGCGTGGCTTTATTGATAAGTTCAACACGCGTAGCATCGGTGAGGATTTTAACATCATCGGCCTTGGCAAAGCAGAACGCCGACAAAACTATAATCAGCGAAAGAAATAATTTTTTCATAGACATAAATTTTTTACAAATATAACGTTATTAATCGATGAAAACAACTCGGCATAAAAGTATGCTTAGATTGTTACACCAAGCGAGGCGCTGTCATCTCGACGCGCCTCGCTTGATAAACCAATCATTATCACATTATATCTAAGCAATGGAAAAACTCTCTCTTTGTTGCTTTCTGATATATAAACAACAGTCCAGACAAAAAGGTTCAGAAAAAAAGCTAAAGTTTTACATTGCCTTTTAGAATATACTGGTCAAGCATGTGGGAAGGCACAATACTTTTAACGGTTGCAATTACGCTGTTCAGCATTTTCTCCCTTACGTAGTCGTGCCTGATATACAGAGAAACGCGACGCATACTTTTGCTATCGCCCCTGAGAGGTCGCACATTACGTCGCTGCTCTACCGACAGTAACGGCAAGTGCATCTCGGGGATGATCGTGAACCCACCGTTGGAATCGACAACCCGGACGAGTGTCTCAATATTTCCCGCCTCATAAATACGCCTTCCCGATTCACGAGCCTTGCAGAAACTAAACGCACTCTCACGCAGACACTGAGCCTCCTTCATCACCCACATGCTCTCGTGGCTGAGAAGTCCGGGTGTAAACTCGGGCTGCTTGCGCAGGCAACTTTCGGCAAGATATACCCAGAATAGCTCATTATAAAGAGGTATCTCGAATACATCATCACGCTTGTTGCCGCCTATGGCTATTGCAATATCAGTTCGTCCTGAGAGCAAAGATTCAAACATGCTGTCGAGTCTCAGCTCTTCAACCGTAAGAGAAACATGAGGATAGTCGGCTCCGAAAACCCTTATAAAATCGGGCAAAATATATGGTGCTATACTTGGACCTACCGACAGCCGCAAGTCACCGGTCAGCTCATATTTAGTTTCCTCGACTATCTCATTTATCCGCTCAATTTCCATTAAAGCCTTTTCGGCCTGCAAAATAATCTTAATGCCCAGAGCCGTAGGTTCCACAAACTTGTTATTACGTTCAAAGAGCCGCACATCAAGCTCGTCCTCAAGATTAGCGATCATCTTACTGAGTGTGGGTTGTGTAACATCGCAGTGTTCAGCAGCTTTCGCAAAACTACGGAACTGGTTGACCGCGATAACATAACGGAGTTGTTGTAGAGTCATAACAATAGATTTTATCTATGCAAAGATACAATAAATCTGTTGTCGCTCTATAAAAGTGAGCGTAACTTTGCAAAAAACAAATTATAAAGATATGAAACATGTAATAGTAGGCGGAGTAGCAGGTGGAGCCACAGCAGCCGCAAGAATAAGAAGAATAGCCGAGAACGATACGATTATACTCGTAGAAAAGGGGCAATATATATCGTATGCCAACTGCGGTCTGCCGTATTACATAGGCGGCACAATAGCCGACCGCGACAAACTGTTTGTACAGACGCCCGAGGCATTCGGTCGACGCTTCAACATCGATGTGCGCGTCAACTCTGAGGTCACAGCAATAGACCCCGACAAGAAAACTGTCAAAATCAAGGGTCCCGATGGAACAACATACGAGGAAAGCTATGACAGACTATTGCTTTCACCCGGAGCAACGCCATTCAAGCCGGCCCTACCCGGTATTGACTTACCAGGAATATTCACGCTGCGTAATGTCAACGATACCGACGCTATCAAGAATTATATTAGTGAGAAAAAAGTCAAAAAGGCGCTCGTCATAGGCGGCGGTTTTATCGGTCTTGAAATGGCCGAAAATCTGCATGACGCAGGAGCCAAGGTAGCGGTGGTGGAGATGGCCGACCAGGTGATGGCACCGATAGACTATTCCATGGCCGCTATCGTACACCAGCACCTCGAGCAGAAAGGGGTTGCGCTGCATCTAAAAACAGCTGTGACCGGATTTGAACAGAAAGGTGAATCCATCGAAGTAACATTCGGCTCGGGAAAAAAGGTAACAGCCGACGTAATCATACTCTCGATAGGTGTAAGGCCTGCAAACGCCCTCGCACTGCAGGCCGGTTTGGAGACCGGCGAAAGAGGCGGAATTAAAGTAAACAAGTACCTCGAAACATCGGTAAGCGGCATCTACGCTGTAGGCGACGCCATAGAGTATCCGCATCCGATCGACGGAAAACCCTGGCTCAACTATCTTGCCGGCCCTGCAAACCGTCAGGCCCGAATCGTAGCCGACAACATGGTACTGGGCAACAACATCCCCTACGAGGGCGCAATAGGTACATCGGTAGCCAAAGTATTCGACCTTACCGTAGCCGCAACAGGAATGGCGGCAAAACGTCTCAAGCAGGAAGGTATTTCCTACCAAACCGTTACGATACATCCTAACTCTCATGCCGGATATTACCCGGGAGCTACACCATTGACAATAAAAATCGTATTCTCTCCCGAAAACGGCAAACTGCTCGGTGCTCAAATTGTAGGATACGACGGTGTAGACAAGCGTATCGACCAGTTTGCGATGGTAATAAAGAACGGTGGAACAGTGAGCGACCTTACTCGTATCGAACACGCATACGCCCCACCCTACTCGTCGGCCAAGGACCCCGTAGCTCTTGCCGGATACGTAACCGAGAACGTCCTCAACGACAAAATGTCACCAATCTACTGGCGTGAATTGCGGGATATCGACAGGAGCAAGATAACATTGATCGATGTACGCACCCCCGACGAGTTTGCTACCGGCTCACTCGAAGGCGCAATCAATGTCCCGCTCGACGACATGCGCGGTATGTTAGACCGCATTCCGGCCGACAAGCCTATCGTACTATTCTGTGGCGTAGGCCTGCGAGGTTATCTTGCCTCAAACATTCTGAAACAACGTGGTTTCAAAGATGTAAGAAACCTCATAGGCGGAATCAAGACCTACCGTGTAGCCACTGCAAAAACCGGCAATGTAGTACCTCAGGCACAGCAATCAAACGACAGGAGCGAAAAGGGCTCAGTAAACGAGGCAAAAAACATACGTATTGATGCCTGCGGCCTGTCCTGCCCCGGCCCAATAATGAAGCTGAAAAACAGCATCGAAACAGTCCCTGAAGGCACCCTGGTGTGTATCGACGCAACCGATCCCGGCTTCGCCCGCGACGCACAGGCCTGGTGTGAATCTACCGGAAACAAATTCGTGTCACACGAGAACAGCAAAGGCATAAATACCGTCGTGATCGAAAAGGGACCGGGAGCCGCAGCGACTAAAGCCGATGACACAAAACCCGGCAAAGGTAAATCATTTATACTCTTCAGCGACGACCTCGACAAAGCGCTCGCAACGTTTGTGCTCGCCAATGGCGCAGCTGCCACAGGAGAGAAAGTGACAATATTCTTTACCTTCTGGGGATTGAATGCCATAAAAAAGGAGAAGCAGCCCAAAACACGAAAGGACATCTTCGGCAAAATGTTCGGAATGATGCTGCCGTCCCACTCACGCAAACTTAAACTGTCGAAAATGAATATGGCCGGAATGGGACCCAAAATGATGCGTTATATCATGAAACACAAGAATATAGAATCGCTCGAAACACTCCGTGATATGGCCATAGCCAACGGAGTGGAATTCATAGCCTGCCAAATGTCGATGGACGTAATGGGCGTCAACAAAGAAGAACTGCTCGACAACGTCACGATAGGAGGAGTAGCAACCTACATGAACCGCGCCGAGCAATCCAACGTCAACCTCTTCATCTAAAAATCAATAAACACCCCTCTAAAAGCAGCGAATCTTGAGCTCCCCCCAAGATCCGCTGCTTCTATATTATCCCGCTCTAATAATCATTGACAAGTTGCTCAACTTCCGCCCTAAGTCGACGTATATGATCGACAACAATCGCCCATACCAAATCCTCTCTTGAACTGTCATAGCCATGAATGAGAAAGTTGCGAGTGACAACAATACGCCGCGCAATAGCAAACCTTGAGTGCATCATAATTCGCTTTATGGGTGGGTTGGAGTACCCTGACAAATTATCGAATTTTTTCAATTTTATTAAAAAAACCGTCAAATGATAAATCCTCGTCAAGGTCCGGCCAGTGGATTCCAAAATATGACAACCGATAATTTTCGCGTTGTTCCTTTGAAGACGATGCCAAACGCGAGTAGTCGGCAAAATCCTCTTTTGCCTTGCGGCCGTCATGTAATTCAACCCACACAGCCGAGTCGGTAATCCGGATTTTTGATACTTCAGTGCGATTCATCATTTACTTTATTTCTTAAAATATTCATACCAACGCTCTTTTATGACGTCTTTGTTCTCTTCGAGAATTGACTCAATCATCCTCAACTCATTATTTTTAAAACCATGATTTTCGACCAAGGTTAATGATTCGATATTATATTTGGCTTCTGCGTCTCCTTTGCTGATATAGACATGAATAGGCTCATGCTCATTAGACCAAAAAAAGAAACGAAACCCAAAGAGAATAAATAGTGTTGGCATATAAAAGGTTGATTATTATTAAGGCAAATATACCTCTTTTCTATGATATAACAAAAAAGCGAATCGATTTCTCGATTCGCTTGGGGGGTGGAGTATAGCGGACTCGAACCGCTCACCTCGACACTGCCAGTGTCGCGCTC
>CANDNO010000085.1 GCA_947386115.1 uncultured Muribaculaceae bacterium | reverse complement strand
AGAGCATCTGACTACGGATCAGAAGGTTACAGGTTTGAATCCTGTATGAGTCACACGGTAGGGCCGCCCGCGAGGACGGCCCTACGTGCATCTTGGCGTTTCACATGGCAAATATTTGGGGGTGTTTGAAATTTATTTTGTACCTTTGCAGTTGAATAACAAGGTTAATAAACTATTTATGGCACAGAAAAAGTTACAAATCAGAGATTTGACGCTGCGCGACGGCCAGCAGTCACTCTTTGCCACCCGTATGCCCCAAAAGGACATCGACCGTCTTCTACCTTTCTATGAGAATGCCGGTTTTTATATTATGGAAGTGTGGGGCGGCGCTGTCCCTGACTCGGTGATGCGCTATCTCGATGAGTCTCCCTGGGAGCGTCTGCGCTCGGTGAGCCGTGTTATGAAGGGTAAATCGCTCTTGTCGGCTCTTTCTCGCGGTCGCAACCTCTTCGGCTACAAGCCTTATCCTACCGAGGTGCTCGAGGGCTTCTACAAGGAGGCTATTGCCAATGGTCTTAACGTGATGCGTATTTTTGACGCTCTCAACGATATTAATAATGTAAAGGAGTCGATCAAGCTTATCAACGACCTTGGCGGTATCGCCGACGGTGCGGTTTGTTACACGGTCGATCCCAAGGTGGAGCCGCAGAAGATTGGTTTCTTCGGCCGTCTGCTCGGCAAGAAGCAGGAGGAGCCTGAGAAGATTTTTACCGACGAGTATTTCGTCAACAAGGCCAAGGAGATGGAGCGTCTTGGCGCCAAAATCATTACCCTCAAGGATATGGCCGGTCTGGTCAATCCCCTGCGCGCTGCGTCGATCATCAGTAAGCTGAAGGCTAATGTCAAGGTTCCTGTTGATTTCCACACTCACTGTACTCCGGGTTATGGCCTCGCTTCGGCTGTCATGGCTATAATGAACGGTGTTGACATTCTCGATACCAATATCTGGTGGTTTGGCGGCGGTTCGGCTGCTCCTGCCATCGAGCTTATCTATATCTTCTGTCATAAGCTCGGCGTAGAGCTGGAGGCTGACATGACTGCTGTGGCAAAGATTCGCACTGAGCTTAAGGAGGTGCGCAAATCGCTGTCTAACTTCGACCTTGCCAAGTCGTTCCCCAACGATTTCGACCCGCTCACCGACAAGCTGCCTGCCGAGATCGACGCGCAGTTTGACCGCGCCATCGAGTGTGGACGTGCCGGCGACGAGGAGGGTATGCTCGAGGCTTGCCACGCTATCGAGGCTTACTTCAATTTCCCCAAGCCCAACGAGCTTGTCAAGAATGCCGAGGTGCCCGGCGGTATGTACTCCAACATGGTGGCTCAGCTCAAGACTCTCAAGGCCGAGGACCTTCTCGACGATGCAATGCGTCTCATCCCCAAGGTGCGTCGCGATGCCGGTCTGATTCCGTTGGTTACTCCCACCAGCCAGATTGTAGGCTCGCAAGCTGTCAACCTCGCTATCGACCGTCGTAAGGGCAACCCCGACTACACTACCAAGAGCAACGAGTTTATCGCTCTCGTGAAGGGTGAATACGGTAAGACTCCCGTGCCTGTCGATCCCGCTTTCCGCGAGCTTATCACCGGAAGCCCCGAGGAGCGCGACTATGACGTTTCGAGCTATAAGAAGCCGGCCAATCCCAAGATTGCCGAGTATGACAATGTGCCTCTCGCAGCCAACCGCGAGGAGGAGTTGCTGCTCGAGTTGCTTCCCAACGTGGCCAATCCCTTCCTGCGTCGCCGCCGTGACGCCGAGTATGCTGCCAAAGCCGCTGCTATCGCTGCTGCCAAGGCTGCCGAGGAGGAGGCACGCCGAGCACGCTTCGAGCCCATTACCGGCGAGGTCTACCACGCACCCATGGGTGGCAAGATTATCTCGGTCAATGTCAAGAAAGGCGACCATCTCAAGAAAGGCGAGATTATGCTCGTTTACGAGGCTATGAAGATGGAGAACGACGTCGAGGCCGAGAAGGAGGTTACAATCAAGCAGGTGTTCGTTGAGCCCGGCGAGATTGTAGGTACCGACGCCCCCCTCGTAGAGTTCGAAGACAAAAAATAGCGCTAAAATTTTGTGAACTAAGGAATAATCACTAAATTTGCACGCCATTACGAAAGGAGCGTCTTACCAGCGCTTCGTGCAACATGTTGAATAATAGAAAAATAGACGTAATAAAATGAAAAAAGACATCCATCCTTCAAACTATCGCGAGGTCGTGTTCAAAGACATGTCAAACGAGGAGATCTTCATCACTCGCTCGACCGTAGCATCAAAGGAGACCATCGAAATTGACGGTGTTACCTATCCTCTGGTTAAGCTTGAAATCACCAGCGCTTCTCACCCATTCTTCACCGGTAAGCAGAAGCTCGTAGACACCGCAGGTCGTGTCGACAAGTTCATGAGCCGTTACGGCAACGTCAAGAAGAAATAATAGCCACAAGGCCACAAACAAAGGGCGTTGATGCTGCAGCATCGACGCCCTTTATTTTTAGGCCCTTTTAGGTCCGAGGTTCAAGGTTCGAGGTCCGAGTTCTGGGACCGGTAGGGACGCGGCGTGCCGCGTAAAACCGGGGACGGTTCAGGTTCAGGTTCAAGGTTCAAGGTTCAAGGTCCAAGGTTCAGGTTCAGGTTCAAGGTTCAAGGTTCAAGGTCCAAGGTTCAGGTTCAGGTTCAAGGTTCAAGGTCTGAGGCGCGAGTCCCGAGGCCGGTAGGGACGCGGCGCCCCGCGCCTCGTACCTCGAACCCCGTACCTCGTACCCCGAACCTTGAACCTCGCGCCTCGCACCTAACCGATCATATCTTGATGATGATGTGGCGGCGCTGGAGGATGTAGCCTGGTATCCAGTTGATGAAGACGAACAGTATTGCCCACAGGCACGATGCCCATTGTGCGTCGTGGCCGCAGAGGGGGTCGAGCACGGCGAGGTACACCCAGCCGTTGAGACTCGTCGTGCCCGATGCTGCCAGCGATGTGCTCACGTGGATGGCGCCGAACAGGTAGGCCAGTACCGCGCTCTGAACGTAGAGATACAGCGGATTGATGCCGAAGGCGTGGAAAAATCCGGTCCAGCGTCGCCATCCCTTGATGTCGATTATCCATATCAGCAGGGCGAGCAGCGATGCTGCCATGCCGCATGTCGTGAGCACGAATGTGGGCGACCATACCTTTTTGTTGAGCGGAATGCCGTAGCTGAGCAGCAGTCCCGTAAACATCATCACGGTGCCTACGATAAACAGCGAGTTGATGCGGCGGCTGTTGTCGCGCGTGCGGCAGATGAGCGATCCGCACAGGAAGCCGATAAGCACGTGGGCTATCGACGGCAGTGTGCTCAGAAGGCCCTCGGGGTCGAAGATAAACGGTTCGCCGAATGCGCGGTCGCGGTACATGTGGGCATCGCCTATGACGGCGCGGTCAAAGCGAGCAATGATATTGCAGTCGGCATATTCGAATCCGTGCCCTACGGTGAGTATCACGGCATAGAGCACCAAGAGTCCGCCCGCAATCCATGGCAGCCATTTGTGCTTGACGAGCACTGCTATAATGGCGCCGAGACCGTAGCTGAGCGCCAGGCGCTGGAACACGCCGAGGATGCGCAGTTCCGACCATGTGTTGGCGGCTTCGGCTATCGATTTGCCATCGGCAAGCGTCCCGTAGATGAATTTTGACAGCCATGTGAGGCCCACGCCTATGGCGAATATCACCACGGCGCGTCGCAGCACCTTGATGAACAGCCGGGCCGACGGCTTGAAATCGCTCTTGCGCAGCGACATGTAGGTCGAAACACCCATTATGAACATAAAGAACGGGAACACGAGGTCGGTAGGCGTGAGCCCGCACCACTTGGCGTGGCGCAATGGATCGAAAGCCGAGTGCCAGTTGCCGGCGTTGTTTACAAGAATCATGCCCGCGATAGTCATACCTCGCATGATATCAAGAGCCAGCAGGCGTTGAGATTGATTTGTTGACATAATATTTTTGATTAATTTGAGAGATTCCCAATTCCTAATTCCTAATTATTAATTCCTAATTCCCCCCACGCCTGCGTGATGGTCGCGCCGGGGAAGTAGTGACTGAGGATTTCCGGGTATTTGTAGCCCCGGGTTGCCATGACCGCCGCACCTATCTGGCACATTCCCACGCCGTGGCCCCAGCCGGCACCGTTGAGGGTGATTCGGGCTTCGGGACCTTCCCCCTCGACAGCGGCTGTGAAGGCCGAGCTGTAGAGGTGACTTGGCGACAGCGTGCGCCTTATTTCCAGTTCTTTTCCTATGATTATCGAGTCGCGGTCGCCCACGATGCGCAGTCGGGTAATGCGACCCGACGTGCCGCGCTCGAGCGGCTCCAGCCGCTTGATGTAGCCAAGGTCGAGGCCCGACTTGTCGGCGATCAGTATCCCCAGCGAGTCGGCCCTGTACGTGACCGTCCACCGGTAATAATCGGCCGTGGCCCGGTCGTAGCTGTTGAGTAGGGTAGCCAGAACCTCCGTGCCGGGATTGGCGCAGAAAGCATCCGGACGCCCCTCGATCCATTCCGTTGCTGCCGATTCGTCTTTAAGGTCGGGTACCGGCAGCGATTCTGTGTCGTCGCGTTTCGCCTCGAGATAGCTGTAGTGGGTCGGTTCCCAGCAATTTTCGAATTCCTCGGTGACACCTCCGCAGCATTTCGAGAATCGGGCGTCGCACACTGTGCCGTCGGCAGTCAGAATCTGCCCTTGCGTGTCGCGCACGGCCCGGGCGACACGGTCGTTTGTGCGGCGGCTAACACCCTGGTAGCGCTGGCAGTGGTCGTCGGCGCATACATCAAAGAGCAGGTGGTCGTCACGGTCATACCATACTTTCACCTCGCCGGGCACTTCGGCGCGGGTCTCGCGCGAGTGTTCCCGCTCAATCTGGCTCAGGAGCCATGAACGCGAGGCGATGGCGTGGGCGCGTAGCAGTTCGGTGGGCGCGTCGGCACTCATCTCCGACGAAATCACACTCTCAAGATATCGCTCGATGTCGATATCGTTTATCAGCACCAGCAGGCTGTCTTGTCTGAGTACCCGCAGGCTCCCCTCGAAACATTGCGACTCCTTCTGCTGCCAGTGGAAGCCGATGCCTATCGTCACGCCGTCGACGCGGAATACCGATTTGTCACTCGCGGGAGTGATGACGAGCGAGTCGGCCACATCGTCAGCGCCGATACGATAGTCGGCAATTGTTTCGCCCGACGGCGACAGTTCCTCAATCCAGAGGCTGTCAGCCTCCATTATTCCGACCGCAATCATCGGAACCTCCTCCGCAGGGTTTTCGCGACGACCACACCCGGTCGCCGCCACCAGCACACATATAATATATATAGCAAACTTCTTCATACGCCTACAAAGGTACAACACCCCGCCCACAATCCCAAATGCTAAGGCACGAGGTACGAGGGCTTTTTAGGTACGAGGTACAAGGTTCGAGGTCCGAGGGGGCTTTTAGGTTCGAGGTACAAGGTCCGAGGTTCGAGGTTCGCTGACTTGTACGGACGCGGCGTGCCGCGTGGAACCGGGGCTCGTGCCACGAATCCTGTACCCCCAACCTCATACGGCCCCGAACCTCGTACGGCTCTCGAACCTCGTACCTTGTACCTCGAACCTTAAAATGCCTCGTACCGCTCTCGAACCTTGAACCTTGAACCTCGCACCTTTTACGGCCTTGCGGTTCACCTGGTTTTACGCGGCACGCCTCGTCCCTACCGGTCTCGCCCTCCCACAACCTCGTACGGCCCCGAACCTCGTACGGCTCTCGAACCTCGAACCTTGTACCTCGAACCTTAAAATGCCTCGTACTGCTCTCGAACCTAAAAAGGCCTCGTACCTTGAACCTTGAATCTTGTACCTAAAAAGGCCTCGTCCCTCGAACCTTGTACCTTGTACCTTGTACCTTGTACCTACCCGGGGTATAAACTGCTGAACATAAGATGGTAAGTTGTGATATGTTTTAGAACGTCGTTTTACAACAATGTTCTAAAAGTGTTAAAATAGTAACAAAATCATGGAATTTCTTTAATTTTTGCAATATTTCACTTATCTTTGCCGACAATTACTTAATGAGAGTGAAAAATCGATTTGAAACAAAAACCGACCAAACGCTTCAAAATTGCAATTAAACTATTGAATTTTTGTATCAATCAATATTATGTCTAATTAAATTATTAGTATGAAAAAGCTGTTTCTATTACTAATGACTGTCATCCTGACAACGACCTGCGCCATGGCACAGGCCGGCCTGATCAAAGGTACAGTCGTTTCAGCGAGCGATAACGAGCCCCTCCCCGGTGCTACGGTATTGGCTCCAAATGGACAAGGCGTGGCTACTGACATTAACGGTGAATTTTCACTACGTGTGGAGCCAGGAACAGTCCTGTCGGTTTCCTATGTGGGCTACAAGAAGGCCAGCATGCCTGCTGCAGATGGCATGGTAATCAAACTGCAGGAAGACAACCAACTTGATGAGGTAGTAGTTACCGGTTACGGTTCTGCCAAAAAACTCGGTTCAATGGTAGGTTCTGTTTCTGTTGTAGGAGAAAAGGTTCTTGAAAACACACCTTCATCAAACTTTGTTGACGCTCTTCAGGGTCAGGTTGCCGGTCTTTCTATTTTCTCAAATTCGGGTGATCCTGCTGTAGTACCTTCGGCTATCCGTATTCGCGGTGTCAACTCTCTTAATGCAAGTGTTACACCTTTGTTTATTTTAGACGGAGCTCCTGTTACTTCCGCAATCTTTACTACACTTAATCCATCAGATATAGAGAATGTTACCGTTCTTAAGGATGCATCTTCTACAGCTATTTATGGATCTCGTGCGGCGAATGGCGTAGTTGTCATTACAACTAAGAAAGGTAGCTTTGGTGAGAATGCAAAAGTAACTGTAGGTGCGAGCGTTGGTTGGTCAGAACTCGCTCTTGATCTTGTAGAGACTATGGATTCTTACCAATATATCGCATTCCGTGATAAAATTGGAATGCCTGTTAGTCAGGATGTCAAGGATTTGGTTAATAAATATGGATTTAACACAAACTGGCAAGACGAGCTAATAGCAGATCGTGCATTACTCTATAATTTAGAGGCTCGTGTTCAAGGCGGTACAGATAAAACACGTTATTATTTGTCTCTTAATCACTATAATCAGGATGGCCTTGTAGCCTCGTCGGGTATACGTAGAGAATCTTTTAATGTTAGTTTGGACTCTAAGCTCAATGATTGGCTTCAGGTAGGTTTTACCGGTAACTTTGGTTATCAGAGATATCATACATCATCTGGTTCTACCGGTTATTACTATCAGAATGCATTCCAGGCTGCGACTGAAATTATGCCTTATGATGTGCCTTATTATTACTCTATTGGTGAAAATGGTAATCTTATTAAGGGCGATAAGGCTATTTGGTATCGTTATTCTCAGATGGCCGATCCTAACTACCTTGTTGATATGGACCCAAGTACACGTTCAAACGTTACTGCGAACATGAATCTCTTTGAGCAGATTACACCTATCAAAGGTCTTACTATTCGTGCTCAGCAAGCTATGAATGCATATGATTATCGTAACTCGGCTCACCGAGATAAGCATAGTGATTTTGTTACTCCGATGGGAGATATGACGCAAACACTTACCCAAGCCTCTAGAACAAGTGAAGCATTCCAGCGCTGGTATCGTTTTACATATACAAACACGGCTGAGTATAAGTTTGATATAAATCAGATTCACTATATCACTGCGATGGTGGGACAGGAGTCGATTATTTCAAAAAATAATCAGTTTAGCGTTGCTACAACTGGTCAGCCAACCCCTGAGCAGTGGCTTCTTACAAATGGTACAACTGTTACAATGGATAACGTTAATCAAACTATTTCTGAGGAGACAATGAACTCATACTTCTTTAGCTTAAGTTATGAGTATGACAACCGTTATTTCTTCGATGCTAGCCTTCGTCGTGATGGCAGTTCGTTGTTTGCTCCCGGTCACCGCTGGGGTACTTTCTATGCTTTAGGTTTGATGTGGAATGCTAAAGCTGAGTCGTTCCTTAAGCCGTATACGTGGCTTGATGATTTGAAAGTCCGCTTTAACTATGGATCTACCGGTAATAATGGTATTGGTAACTATGGATATCAAGGTGTTGCAGATGGTGGAAATATCTACAATGGTCAACCGTCTATGACCCTCGCTGGACAGTCAAATCCCGACTTGACCTGGGAAACAGTAAGAGGATTTGATCTTGGCGTTGAACTTAGAGTTTTTGATAGACTGACGGCTGCTGTCGATTTCTATAGCAAGAAAACATACGATATGCTTCTTAAAATTCCCTATAGTATTACTACTGGTTATGCTTCTGGTTGGGCTAATGTCGGTTCAATGCAAAATAAGGGAGTAGACGTTGATTTTAATCTTGATATATTTAAGAATCGCGATTGGTATGTTGGTTTTAAAGCTAACTTCAACTACAATACTGTTAAGATCACAGAACTCTTCAATGGCCTTAATGAATTTACTATCGCTGGTACAGGTATAACTTACCGTGTTGGTGAGAATCCTTTTGCAATCAACAAAGTAAGATATGCTGGTGTTGACCCTCGTGACGGACAGCAGATGTGGTATACCAAGGATGGTAATCTTACCAAGATTTACGATGAAAGTAATCAGGTTGACTTAGGCAAGTGTTACCGTGCACCTTGGAATGGCGGTTTTGGTTTCAATGCGCGTTGGAAAGGACTTTCTTTGATGGCTGATTTCAACTGGTCGGCAAAGAAATATATCTTTGATGGAAACTATTGGTATACTCGTACAGTTTCTGCTGTTTCGCAGCATAATGGTCATCCCGATGTACTTAATGTTTGGACAAAGCCTGGAGATATTACCGATATTCCAAATCTTACTGACCTTTATGGAAAGTCTCAATCAGTGGAGCCAGACTCGCGTTTTGTTGAAAATGCGTCGTTTTTACGTTTGAAAAATCTTACTGTAGCTTATAGCTTACCCAGCAAGTGGGTTAAATCTATGGGCTTGACTGATTTGAATTTCCACTTTACAAGCAGAAACCTCTTCACAATAACTTCTTTCGAAGGTAACGATCCTGAGTATGAAAATAACGTAATTCAATTTGCTTATCCTAATACTCGCCAATTTGAATTTGGTGTTGAAGTTTCTTTCTAACACAAGATTTTTATAATTATGAAAAAGATATTATTTGCAATCATTTCAGCAGGTTTAATGTTCTCTTCTTGTGACATGGACCTCAATGAGCCAGGAACGACTACCGACACCGAGTCTTTGAAAACGGTTAGTGATTGTGCTGCTTATCGCAATAATATGTATAGTAATTTCCGTGCTTTAACATCTGGAACCTATATATATTATTCAGAGTTAGAAATGGACCAATTCCTTGGTATGTATGGAAATGGTAACCGTGGGCTTTATTTCTCAAATGCTAATTTAACTGCATCATACAGTGATGTAAATTCCATCTATAATGGAATTTACGGATCCATGAAAGGTGTAAACTTTTTCCTTGAGCACGCTCAAGCTATAAGCGATGCAGGAAATCTTAATGCCAAAGATGCTGCTGAGGTTTCTCGATATATAGCAGAGGCAAAATTTTTCCGCGCTTATTTCTATTACTATCTTTTTGATCATTTTTGTCAGTCCTATGATGCTTCTAAAGGTGATAATGCAGCTC
The DNA here is from genome assembly GCA_947386115.1 of uncultured Muribaculaceae bacterium. Lineage (GTDB taxonomy): Bacteria > Bacteroidota > Bacteroidia > Bacteroidales > Muribaculaceae > JAAVFS01. The sequence continues at coordinate 2,109 of CANDNO010000085.1, read as the reverse complement.
TTGGCTGTCAGTTAGTCACTACTTACGCCCCTACTGGTGATACATCTAAATATCCAGGACGATCTACGATGAATGAGACATTGAATCTAATTAACAATGATCTTGATGGTGCTTTCAATGGACTTGTTGAGTATGAAGAATATTCTAAGAAAGACAAGGAAATTGTTGATGTGACAGTTGCTAATTCGAATTATCTTTCGAGTTACGCCGTTGCGGCATTACAGGCTCGTGTTGCACTTGTTTCTGGTCAAAACCAAAAGGCTATTGATAAAGCCAATTATGTTATCTCTAATAAGAAGTATGGACTTTGTTCAGGTGATGCTTACTTCAATATGTGGAGCACTGACGAAGGAAGTGAATTGATTATGGTTCCTTTTGTTGACGCCTCAGAAAGTGCATATGTTGGTTCTATAAATGATGGTTGGCAATATTGGAGTAATTATCCTCAGCGTATTGACTATGCGCCTACATCTGAAGTGCTTTCTTACTATGATCAAGAGAATGATGTTCGTTTCGATTCGTTCTTTTATCTCGGTGAAGACCTTTCATTTGGAGATATGGGTTTAGCTAATGTGTTTGTTTTTGCAAAATTCCCTGGTAATAATTCTTTGATCACAGGCAATAATTATTATAAAAACAAACCTAAACCTTTCCGTTTGAGTGAACAGTATTTGATTCTAGCTGAGGCTGCAAATGCTTCAAATCAAGATCCAATAGCCAATAAGGCTCTTAATGATTTGCGTAAGGCACGTATTGAAGGCTATGTTGATGTTAATCTTTCTGGAAATGCACTTCGTGATCAGATTCGCGCAGAACGTGCGAAAGAACTCATCGGAGAAGGTTTTCGTATGAGTGATTTACGTCGTTGGAATCTTGGTTTTACACGAGATGCATCGTATCCTGTTGACCCCACAGTTGAAGGTATCTTTATTCCTTCTACAACGACTGTAAAATTTGAGCCAAATGATTATCGCTATGTTTGGCCGATTCCTTATGAAGAGATGCAGATCAACCCTCAACTTCAGGGACAGCAAAATCCTGGCTATCAGTCATAATTGATTATTTAAAACGATATTAAGATGAAACTAAATAGAATTTCTTTTATCGCTCTTGGTGCTTTGTTATTCACTGCATGCTCTAGTGACGATGACTTCAATACAGCAGCTGACGTTACTGTGGACATGAAACTGGCTGATTACTCCATTCGTGAAAGTGGTAACATTTTCCAGTTGCCTATTGAGGTGAAGGGTACCGCTAATGGCCCCATAGTAGTGTATGTTGAAACTACACCGTATTCTTCTAATCCGGCAGAAGCCGATGTGAATTATTCTGTAACATCAAATCGTATTATAATACCTGAAGGTGTTACTACTGGTTACGTAGAGATTCAGCCTATTGACAATGTTGACGAGAATGATTCGCGTTATTTTGATGTAACAATTGCCAGAGCTGAAGGAGCTCAAATTGGAGCAAAAAAAACCACGTTAGTTGAAATTAAAGACAATGACCAGGATCCGTATGAAAAGATGACTGGTAAATGGATATTTAATTGTAGCTCTATTTTCAATAATGGTGACAGTGGACCTATGGAATTGATAATTTCAACTCCCGATCCGGATAACGATAGTGAAGCTGAATATTATGGTCATGAATTATATGCATACGGTCTTAAAGGTTACAGCTTCTTGTATGTGCCTTTGAACTTTGAGTATGATGAAGCAACAGACGAAATAAAAATATCTATTCAGGTTGGTTCTTTGTGTACTAGTAGCATAATTAACTTTGGCTTTAATGGCGTCGTTGCAGGTGCAAGTGTATATGCTCCGGGACAAATGGAGTTTGGCCAGGATATTCCTTTGGTTGTAACTCGTAATGGAGCAACTGTAACGAACTTAGCACCGGTTGATCCTGAGGCTTGGTTCCTGCTCATGGTTATGGAATATCCTTCAATGAATGCTAGTATGGGCTATTTTGATGGATGGACTGATATGTCGTTCAGTCGATAATTGCATTATAATTAGTATCTTGAGGCCCGGGCTCTTGCCCGGGCCTCTTGTTGTTCGCCCGACATGGGCATAATCTAACGGGTGCAAGTCCCGAGCGTGCCCC
>CANDNO010000084.1 GCA_947386115.1 uncultured Muribaculaceae bacterium | reverse complement strand
TTTCGATGCGCTCGAGGTTCTCGGCGTCGTTAAGGTTGTAGTAGATGTTACGGAGGTTGGCAAGTGCGCCGCTACCGTTGTCGGGATCGAGTTCGTAGCAACGCTCAAGATAACCGGCTGCCTCACGCAGGATGGGGAAGATGGTGTCCTGCATGTACTTGTTGTACTCGGCTGCGGGCATCGAGTTGGCTTTCTCGCTCATCTGCTCGGCTTTGCGGAATGTGAGGTATCCGAGCTGGAGATAACCGTTGGCGTGGTTGGGGTCGATCTCTACACATTTCTTGAACTGGTCGAGTGCCATAGCCTCGGCTGCGGGATCGTTCTCCTTGTTCTCGTAGAGCACGCCGAGCACGTAGTAGAGCTGACCATTCTGGGGGTCGGCGGCGATTGCCTCTTTCACCATCTTCTCGGCCTCGTCATAGTTGCCTGAACGGAGCATGTCGTTGATGATGTAGCCGATGTAGGCATTGTCCTCTTTGCCGTAGATGGGGAGAGCCATCTTTGCATACTTGGCCATGATGGGAGTGCGAACGCTGTCGGGATAGTTGTAGGCAGCACCGATGGCGTAGTCAAACACGGTCTTGCTGTCGTTGCCCAAAGCGATCGAACGGTCGAACGATTTAAGAGTCTTGTCCCAGTCCTGGAGGTTGAATGCGGCGAGACCCTGGTTGAACGAGTAAACGCTCATGATGCTGTCGGGGAGAATCTTGGGAGCGTTGGCACCAAGAACGGGATCAACGGGAGCCTGGAATGCGAGTTCCCAAGCGTCGTATGCACCCTGATAGTCCTGAACACCCCACAGGTAAACTGCTGCGGTGTTGAAGTCCTTGTAGTGGGCGTCAAGAGCCTTGATGATGTCCTTCGAGTATTTGGTCTTAACTTTGCCTTTGTTGTCAACGATTGTGTCGCGCTGGAGGGCTTTAACAAGGTAGCCGTAAGAGTCAATCACAGCGTGGCCCATGGCTTTTTGGTCGACCTGCTGGCCGGCAGCTTCCATAACCTGCTGATTGTCAAAGTAGTCATAGCCATACTTGCCGGCTACGAAGTAGGGATAAGCGCTCTGGGCAGTCTCCTCGTTGGTGAACGCGGGCTGGAGAGCCTTGATTTGAGCGGGATAGTCGGCAACCTTAGATTTGAGATTGCGCTCGACTTCCTTGACCAGTGAAGTCTGTGCCGAAGCGGCGATGCCGGCTACGATGCACATGCCTAAAAGAACGGTCTTTTTCATGATTTAGGTTTTTAAATATGGTTTTGTTTTCTGTTGATTATTCTTCAATGTTATCGTCGGTCTCCTCCTCGATGTCGTCGATGGGAGCTTCATCTTCTATAACGTCGTCGATGATTTCATCGGTCGAAGGGAGTTCCTGCGGATTCTCCTCGAGCTGCTCGACTTCTTCCTCGGGGTCGGAAGCAACGCAGCAAACCGATGCGATCTCGTCGCCTCGCTTGTCGAGGTTAATGATGCGTACACCCTGTGTGGCACGGCCCATGACGCGTATGTCGCTGACGTGGAAACGGAGTGTGATGCCCGACTTGTTGATGATGACAAGGTCGTTGTCGTCGTTTACACTATCGAATGCCACGAGGTGTCCTACCTTGTCGGTGACGTTGATTGTCTTGACGCCCTTACCGCCGCGGTTGGTGATGCGGTAGTCCTCGAGCAGGGAGCGCTTGCCGTAGCCTTTTTCGGAAATTACCATGACGTTGTTGATCGACTCGGCCTCCATGCATATCATTCCGATAACTGCATCGTCGTCGCCGTCGAGAGTCATGCCACGAACGCCGGTCGATACGCGGCCTGTGGCGCGCACTTTGGTCTCGTGGAAGCGGATAGCACGGCCGTTGCGGTTGGCCATAAGAATCTCGCTGTTGCCGTCGGTGAGGTTGACACCGATTACGCGGTCGCCCTCGCGGATGACGATAGCTTTCTTACCGCGTACGTTGACATTGGCATACTCTTTGAGCGATGTCTTCTTGATGATACCGTTGCGTGTGGCGAAAATGAGGTTGTGGCTCGAAGTGAACTCCTGGTCGTTCAAGCCCTTGCAGCTGATAACTGCGTTGACTGCATCGTCGGGCTCGATATTGAGCAGGTTCTGTATGGCACGGCCCTTGGTGTTCTTGCCACCCTCGGGTAGCTCGTAGACTTTCATCTTGTAAACGAGGCCCTTGGCGGTGAAGAATAGCAGGTTGCAGTGCATCGAGGCAGGATAGATGTACTCGATGAAGTCCTCCTGGCGGGTGTGGCTACCGCGTGACCCTACTCCACCGCGGTTCTGCGCGCGGAACTCAGAGAGGGGTGTGCGCTTGATGTAGCCAAGGTGTGAGATGGTAATGATCATGTCATCGTCGGCGTAGAAGTCTTCGGCATTGAAGTCGCCGGCGGTGTAGTCGATCATTGTAGCGCGCGAGTCACCGTAGGTGTCGCGTACTTTGACGAGTTCGCTCTTGATGAGCTCACGGCACACTGCGTCGTTGTTGAGGATTTCTTCCAGTCGGGCGATTTCTTTCTCGAGCTCGTCATACTCGTTCTGGAGTTTGTCTTGCTCCAGTCCGGTGAGCTGTTTGAGTCGCATCTCGACAATGGCCTGTGTCTGAGCATCGGTGAGATTGAAGCGTTCGGCAAGTTTGGCGCGGGCATCGTCGGTCGACTGCGATCCTCGTATGATGGCGATTACCTCGTCGATATTCTGCGAAGCGATGATCAATCCCTCGAGGATGTGGGCGCGTTCCTGGGCCTTGCGCAGTTCAAACTGTGTGCGACGTGTTACAACTTCGTGGCGGTGGTCGATGAATGCCTGGAGTATCTCTTTGAGGTTGAGAGTCTTGGGGCGACCATGAACGAGTGCTACGTTGTTCAAGGGGAACGAAGCCTGCATCTGGGTGAGCTTGTAGAGCTTGTTGAGGACAACGTTGGCGTTGGCATCGGTCTTGATTTTGATGACGATGCGCATGCCCTTGTAGTCACTGCCGTCGCGGAGGTCGGATATACCGTCGAGTTTCTTGTCATTGACAAGGTCGGCGATATTCTTGATAAGCTTAGCTTTGTTTACGCCATAAGGAATCTCGGTAACGATGATTTCCTCGTGGTCTTTGTGCTGTTCTATCTCGGCTTTGGCGCGGATAATGATGCTGCCGCGACCTGTCTCGTAGGCTTCCTTAACGCCGGCATAGCCGTAAATTGTGCCTCCGGTGGGGAAGTCGGGAGCCGGGATGTATTTCATGAGCTCGGGGATTGTGAGCTCGGGGTTGTCGATGAGTGCGACGCAGGCGTTGATTGACTCGGTGAGGTTGTGGGGCGGCATGTTGGTAGCCATACCTACAGCGATACCCGATGCTCCGTTGACGAGCAGATTGGGGAAACGTGTAGGCAGCACAACGGGTTCTTTACGCGAGTTGTCGTAGTTGGGCTGGAAGTCTACGGTGTCGCTATCGATGTCGCTGAGCATCTCCTCGCCTATTTTTTCAAGGCGAACCTCGGTATAACGCATGGCGGCAGGGCCGTCACCGTCGATTGAGCCGAAGTTTCCGTGACCGTCGACAAGTGTGTAGCGCAGAGACCATGGCTGAGCCATGCGCACTACTGTACCGTAGATTGAAGAGTCGCCGTGGGGGTGGTATTTACCCATAACCTCACCGACGCAGTTGGCTGATTTCTTGTGGGGATGTGATGACGTGTTGCCCATCTCGTTCATGCCGAAGAGGACGCGGCGGTGTACGGGTTTGAGGCCGTCGCGCACATCGGGCAAGGCTCGAGACACTATAACCGACATTGAATAGTCGATATAGGCAGTCTTCATTTCATTCTCGATATTGATCTTAAGAATGCGATCGTTTTCTATCATTATATAATAGTATTATAGTTAAAACGCACTAAAAGCCGGCTGTTTTTGCTGTGCCGGCAGATTGCGTCAATTATCCTACAAAGGTAATAATTTTTCGTTAAACGGCGTGTATATCGTGTTGTGAAAATTTGTGAAAGTTAAAGCGCGTTTGAATTTAAACCGAAGAAATGAATCTTGGTGTTCTTTCTATTTAATCCAGTAGGCGGGAATTTGAATGTTGTGATTAAATAAGGCTACTTTATTGTTATAAACACTTATTTTTAAATCTTTTAAAATTCGCCACAGCTTAGCCTCGTGAATAATCTTGTTTTTATAGATGATTTTGCATTCCCAGCTTTCGTCGACAAAAATATATGTGGGCTTTTTTTCGAAGTCAGAGTTCAGCGATATTTGACAAAAGAAAGAATCGTCATCATTGTATTCTTCGTAGCAGAGTATAACGAGGTCATCATCTTCGGGATAAAGAGGATCGGTGTTTTTTAATATTCTGATATACTTTGCTTGTTGACCTGGTTGTAGGTTTTCATTGTTAAAGTCGGCATAATTAGATTGTGGCTGGAAACCGCCGCGTTCGGCTAAATCCAGACCATCGTTTGTTGCACAATAAAGTGTCAGAGCGATGTCACCACGCTTTTTGAATTCTTTTATCAAGAGTTCTAAAAATGTCAATCCATAGCCCTTATTTCTTTCGGCCGGGATACTCCAAATTATCTCGAGCTCGACAATTTTGTCTTGTCGATACCATGTGACGAATGCAATAGGCCGGTCATTCAAATTTAAAACTATAATTTGATCATTCTTTTGTCTCTTTTGAATAATATCCCAATTGCAAAACATTCCATGACCGTTATTTTCATATTCATTTTTGAGTGTGTCATAAAAGGAGTTTATGACTTCAATTGATGGATGGAAATTTAAGTTTAAATTATTCATATAGCTGTTGGGGTCAATGTTATTTATGTCGGATAAGGTATTGGGTGCAAAGATAATAAAAATTGGGGATTTGGCGGGATGGTGGTTGGTGTCGGGATTTTTTGTAATTTTGTGGGCGTAATGGAAAATATTGTTTCTAAGGTTAAGATTATTGCTCGGGAGAATACGTTCCCGGTGCTTTTGGCTTTATGTGCCGTCCATGGGTTCAATGACCTGTTGCAGTCGGTGGTATCGGCTGTCTATCCGATGCTTAAAGATGACTTGTCGCTGACGTTCTCGCAGATTGGTCTGATAACGCTTGTTTACCAGATTGCTGCATCGGTTTTTCAGCCGGTGGTGGGCTATCTGTTTGATAAGCAGCCGTTTGTGGGTAGCCTGCCTATGGGTATGATTTTTACTACAATAGGCATCGTGCTGTTTGCCTACTCGATGAATATAACAACGGTTATCGTCTCGGTATTTTTAGTGGGTATGGGTTCGTCGACTCTGCACCCAGAGGCATCGCGTATAACTTCGCTCGCCAGTCACGGACGCAGGGGATTGGCTCAGTCGATATTTCAGGTAGGCGGCAATCTCGGCACGTCGGTCGGTCCGCTGCTGGTCGCTCTTATCGTAGCTCCTCACGGTCGTCATTATATAATATGGTTCCTGCTGGTGTCGGCTATGGCTTTTTACTCGATGAGGCGTATATGCCGCTGGTACTCGTCTTATCTGGCCGATGACAGCAACCGTAAAAATATAGTGGCACGGCACAAGAAGATGCCGTTGTCGATGGGGCGTACGGTATTTGTCATAGGGGTGATAATGGTTCTGATTTTCTCGAAGTACATATACATGGCGAGTCTGACGAACTACTATACATTCTATCTTATAGAGCAATTCGGCGTATCGATCAAGATGTCGCAGATTTATCTGTTTGTTTTTCTTGTAGCGACAGTGGCCGGAACGCTCGTGGGTGGGCCGATAGGTGACCGCTACGGTCGTAAACCGGTGATTTGGGCTTCGATACTCGGCACGGCTCCGTTCAGTCTTGCCCTACCCCATTGTGGACTTGCAATGACCGTGGTGCTGAGTTTTTGTGCCGGCTTTATGCTTTCATCGGCATTTCCCGCTATCCTGCTTTACTCGCAGGAATTGCTGCCCAACAAGTTGGGACTGGTGTCGGGACTGTTCTTTGGATTCGCGTTTGGCGTTGCCGGAATTGCAGCGGCAATACTTGGCGACTATATCGATATGTACGGTATCAAGGCGGTATATGATGCCTGTGCCTACATGCCGCTGCTCGGCATTGTAGTGTGTCTTATTCCGAATTTGAAAAAACTTCCAGGGGAAGAAACCATTTAAATTTTATGATATGAAAACGAGTGTTTATAGACGGCTTGCTTTGTCTTTAGCTATGGCGGCCACGTGTCTAAGTGGTTATTCACAGGATTTTAAGAGTGATAGCAAAGATAAAGGCGTAAGGCATGTGGCTTACGCCTCGGGCGGTATCAGTAATATATATTCTCATGTGTATGCTCCGTTCGGGTCGGCAGCGGCAACAAAAATAGGTGGCGAATGGACAGCGGGATATGATTGCCTGTTCAAGGATTTTATAGGACTCGGTGTATTATACAACGGTTATTTATCGACCGATGACATGTCTCTGCCCACAGGTTCGGGCAAGCCTACTGATGTAGATATGAGCTTCTTCGTTCACACGCTTGCTCCACAGTTTGTGATGGATTTTGCACGAGGATCATCGCGCTGGGCTTTTACCATAAGAGCCGGAGCGGGAGTATCTATTATGGTGGACAAAGCCAAGAGCAACGGTAAGCTGATTGCTCGTGAGCGCCGGCTCGGTTTTGCAGTCACGACCATGGTAGGCGCTGAGTACCGTATCACCCGCAATATCAGTGTGACGGCCTCGCTGGCAAATTACATGTCGTACATGGGACGGTCGGAGAGAAACAACAGTAATGACTATCCAAATGAAGGTATCGCGAGGGTGAGCCTTGATCTGGGCGTGAAATACAGGTTTTGACCCTGCTCTTAAGTTTAATAGTATGTTTTTGGGCAACAGCTAAACTTAATATTGTTAACGGATGTTTTTTAATTATAAACTTTTGTGACAGGTAAAGTTGGCACAATTATTGCTTATAATGGCTGTTGTAGAATAAATTTCAGGACACACGAATGAACATAAACTATTCAGAACAATTGAAAAATGTGCTTGAGGAGAGCCATCGACAGGCTATCAGGCACAATAATGATATATTGACACCGGCCCACTTGCTGCTGGTGTTGATGTCGGACCCTACCGGTCGTGCCGTGGAGCTGATGAATAAGGTGACACGGGATGTATCGGTGTATCCGCTATATAAGGAGCTTGACGACAATCTGTTTGAGGTGACACAGCGCGAGCAGCGCGAACCGGCAGTGAGCGAGCTGGTCAATCGCCTTATCAAGCTCAGTGTGCTCGAGGCCCGAATGCTCAAGAGCGACATCGTTGATGTAGAGCACCTGCTTCTTGCACTGTTTCACAACTCGGAGGTACAGTCGATGGATTTCATGAAGCCATTCCGCCAGAGCGGTATAACATACGAGAATCTTTATCAGCTTATTACAAAAGAGGCAGGAATGCCGCAGATGGGAGCCGATACATCGCCCGACGGTGATGTCGATGATGACGAAGATGACGAGTTTGAGAACCGCTCGTCGAGTCAGAGCGCTCCGTCGCGTCCGCAGCAAGGTGGCAGCAAAGCCCAGGCCGGAAGCGGCGACACCCCTACCCTCGACAAGTATGGCAACGATATGACCCGTGCCGCCGAAGAAGGACGTCTTGATCCTGTTGTGGGCCGAGAGGTAGAGATAGAACGACTGGCACAGATACTGAGCCGACGGAAGAAGAACAACCCCGTGCTTATAGGTGAGCCTGGCGTGGGCAAGAGCGCGATAGTCGAAGGCCTGGCGCTGAGAATCGTGCAGCGCAAAGTGTCGAGAATATTGTTTGACAAGCGCGTAGTGTCGCTTGACATGGCCTCGCTTGTGGCCGGCACTAAATACCGCGGACAGTTTGAGGAACGTATCAAAGCCATACTCAACGAGTTGTCGAAAAACAGTAACATCATACTGTTTATCGACGAGTTGCACACGATAGTAGGTGCAGGTAATCCGTCGGGCTCGATGGATGCCGCCAACCTCTTGAAGCCAGCGCTCGCTCGCGGAGAGATTCAGTGCATAGGTGCTACCACTCTTGACGAGTACAGAAAAAACATTGAGAAAGATGGAGCTCTTGAGCGTCGATTCCAAAAAGTGATGGTAGAACCTACCACCCCCGAGGAGACGATGCAGATTCTCAATAATATTAAAGAGAAATATGAGAGTCACCACAATGTGAACTATACCGACGAGGCTCTGAAGGCGTGTGTAACGCTTACCGAGCGATACATGAGCGACCGCAACTTCCCCGACAAGGCCATTGATGCTCTTGACGAGGCCGGCTCGCGAGTGCACATCTCGAATATCAATGTGCCGGAGGATATCGAGCGACTCGAGACCGAAGTACAGCAGGCCAATGAGGCAAAACTCAAGGCCGCACGCTCGCAGAACTTCGAGAGTGCCGCCGCCTATCGCGACAAGGCACAAAAGCTGAAAGAGGAACTTGACGAGGCCAAGAACCGCTGGGAAACAGAGCTTAGCGAGAACCGCGTAACGGTGACCGACGATAACGTGGCGCAGGTAGTTGCCATGATGACCGGTGTACCGGTGCAGCGCATAGCTCAGGCCGAAGGCAAGAGACTTCGCGAGATGGCGCCCGAACTGAAGTCGGTAATCATAGGTCAGGACCAGGCTATCGACAAAATCGTCAAAGCGATACGTCGTAACCGCGCCGGACTGAAAGACCCGAACAAGCCTATAGGAACGTTCATGTTCCTGGGCCCAACAGGTGTAGGTAAAACTCACCTGGCCAAGAAACTTGCAGAGTATCTATTTGACTCGGCCGACACGCTGATAAGGATAGACATGAGCGAGTATATGGAGAAGTTTACCGTGTCGCGACTCGTGGGCGCGCCTCCCGGATATGTTGGATATGAAGAGGGAGGACAGCTTACTGAGAAAGTGAGACGCCGCCCCTACTCGGTCGTGTTGCTTGACGAGATCGAGAAAGCGCATCCCGACGTGTTCAACCTGCTGCTGCAGGTGATGGACGAAGGCCGGCTGACCGATAGCCTCGGACGCAAGATTGATTTCAAGAACACGCTGATAATCATGACTTCGAACATAGGTACGCGACAGCTCAAGGACTTCGGTACGGGTGTAGGTTTCACTACCCGACAGGCCGACAAGGAGTTCAGCCACGGCGTTTTGCAGAAGGCGTTGAACAAGGCGTTTGCACCCGAGTTCCTGAACCGTATCGATGACATAATCATGTTTGACGCGCTCGACGAGGCAGCCATATCGAAGATTATCGATGTCGAGCTTGCCGGATTCTACAAGCGGCTTGACTCTCTTGGCTACAAGCTCACGATCTCGGAGGCTGCGCGCAACTATATCGCATCGAAGGGCTATGACGCCCAGTATGGCGCACGTCCGTTGAAGAGAGCAATCCAGAAGTATCTTGAGGATGAGCTTGCCGAGCTTATTATCGATGACACGCTGCACGCCGGTGACCACATAACGGTCGACTATGACAAAGAGACTGACAAGATTGTCACATCGGTTGCACACGAGTAAACATACGATAACATAGATTTTGAAAAAATGTCATATTTAGAATGTGGCATTTTTTTTGCACTATTGTTTAATAGTATAAGTAATCAATAACAATATATAATATTAGATATGACACAGAAGAAAGGTTCAATAGGAGTTACTACCGAGAATATTTTCCCGGTAATCAAGAAGTTTCTTTATAGTGACCATGAAATTTTTCTGAGAGAGCTGGTATCGAATGCAGTCGACGCAACGCAGAAGCTGAAAACGTTGTCGTCGTTCGGCGAGTTCAAAGGCGAGCTTGGCGATATGGCAGTGCGTGTCACTGTCGACAAAGAGGCCGGAACGCTGACTGTAAGCGATAACGGCATAGGCATGACTGCCGAGGAAATCGATAAATATATCAACCAGATAGCATTCTCGGGTGCCGAAGAGTTCCTTGCCAAATACAAGGACACGGCCAACTCGATCATAGGCCATTTCGGATTGGGATTCTACTCGGCGTTCATGGTTGCCAAGAAGGTAGAGATCCACACCCTGTCGTATAAAGATGGCGCCACTGCTGTAAAATGGGTGTGTGACGGTTCGCCCGAATATGAAATGGGTGTCGGCGACAAGACCACACGTGGTACCGACATGGTGCTTTATATCGACGATGACAGCAAGGAGTTCCTTGAGCAGGCCCGTATCGATACATTGTTGAAGAAGTATTGCCGCTTCCTCCCCGTGCCTGTGATTTCGGGCAAAGAGCAAGAGTGGAAGGATGGCAAATATGTGGATACTGACAAGGATAAGGTAATCAATGCGACAGAGCCATTGTGGACCCGCAAGCCGTCGGAACTCACCGATGAGGATTATCTCAAGTTCTATCATGAACTGTATCCAGGCCAGGATGACCCGATGTTCTGGATTCACCTGAATGTGGACTATCCCTTTACGCTGACAGGTATATTGTATTTCCCGAAACTGAAAAACAATTTCGAGATAACCAAGAACCGTATCCAGTTGTACAGCAACCAGGTATTTGTTACCGACTCGGTAGAAGGTGTAGTGCCTGAGTTCATGATGCTGTTGCAGGGTGTAATCGACTCGCCCGACATACCGCTGAATGTGTCGCGTTCATACCTGCAAAGTGACAGTGCCGTGAAGAAGATTTCGGGTTATATCACCAAGAAGGTGGCTTCGAGACTCGAGAGCATTTTCAACAATGACCGTAAAGACTACGAGTCGAAGTGGGATGATATCAAGATTTTCATTGAGTATGGTATGCTCACCGACGAGAAGTTCCGCGAGGCGGCCAAGAAGTTCCTGCTTCTCAAAGATACCGAGGGTCGCTATTATACTCTCGAAGAGTATCGCACTCTTATCGAGCCGGAGCAGACCGACAAGGAGCAGAATGTTGTATATCTCTATGCTACTGATGCTACGGCACAGTATAAATATATTGACAATGCAACATCGCGTGGATATGACGTACTGCTGATGGATGGCCAGCTTGACAGCCACTTTGTGGGACTGCTCGAGCAGGAAGTCAAGCAGTCGCGTTTTGTGCGCGTGGATAGCGATATTATCGACAATCTGATTCAGAAGTCGGACAAGAAGCAGGTAGAACTGACGTCGACGGCGCGCAATATACTGACGACGATGTTCCAGTCGCAGCTACCTAAGCAGAAAGATGCACAGTTCCTTGTCGCGTTCGAAGCCCTTGGCGAGAATGCCGATCCTGTGGAGATTACTCAGAATGAGTACATGCGCCGTATGAAAGAGATGGCGGCCTTGCAGCCCGGCATGAGTTTCTATGGCGAGATGCCCGACAGCTATAGCGTGGTAGTGAATACCGAGCACCCGCTCGTGAAGAACATTACCGACGATGCTTCGAAGTCGCTTGATGCAGAAATCGAGCCGCTGGAGAAGGCTGTTAACGATGCCAATGCCGAGATTACAAAAACGCGTGGCGAAATCAAGGATGGCAAGGCTACCGATGAGCAGCAGTCACAGCTTGACAAGCTCGAGGCTGATGTGAAGAGCGCACGCGACAAGCAGACGGAGCTGATAAATAAATATGCTGCCGGAGTGCCTGTAGTCAAGCAGCTTATCGACTTGGCTTTGCTTGGCAACGGATTGCTCAAAGGACGTGAGCTCACGGAGTTCATACGCCGTTCGGTATCGTTGCTGAAATAGTACACAGCTAAATACTCTACGAAATCCCGGGTTGTAATAAATTCAGCCCGGGATTTTTTTATGCTGTGGCTGCTGTGGTGTTGAAGTAGGCGGCCGTAGAGCGTTTTACCGAGTTGCGGATGATCGAGAAAATGACCTGTTTTCGTCACTTTTTTGTTCTGAAAAATTTAATTGCAGATTATCAG
>CANDNO010000083.1 GCA_947386115.1 uncultured Muribaculaceae bacterium | reverse complement strand
AGTGGTATACTTTTTAATTAGAATGGGTGGTATACTTTTTAGTTAGAATTTACACATAACTGCCGGATTACGCATGAAAGGCATTGAGGACGTAACTGTTTACTTCGCCGACAGCTACTGCTCTTGGCAGAAGGGAGCCGTTGAAAATGTAAACAAACTTATCCGTCAATACATCCCCAAGAAAGCTAATTTCAACGACTTCTCTGACCAATATGTTAAGAATGTGGCAAAGAAACTGAACCTCAGACCTCGCAAAAAACTCGGTTTTTCTAACCCAAAGACCGAATTCTTCAAACAAATCGCTAATTTTGCACTTGCCAGTTGAACCTGCAGCATCCGCGAGCGAACTTGTTTTCAGTTTTTTTAGTTCCATAAATTATGTAGTTTGATTACTTTTTTTGTAACTTTGAGTGCAAAGGTAATCAAAAATATGTCTCGCACATCATTTTGATGTATCTTTTAAGAGTCTTTAACGTATGGCGATGTTAAATGTTAATGAATGTAAAAGAAATGAAGCTAATTCCCGACATCCACATCGGCGAGGAAATCAAAAGCCAATTTGATAAGTCCGGCCTTACTCAAAAAGAATTTGGGTCAAGGATTGGGATGCCACAGCAGAATGTGAGCCGAGTGTTTAATGGTGAAAGTATAGACACCAAAAGGCTTGTGGCTGTAAGTCGGGCATTGAACTTTAATTTCTTTGAACTCTACACAAACATTGAGCATCGCGAGGTACGCACCGAGGGCGATTATTCGCCTGCGTCCGATAGTGGGGACGTGTCAGTTATTGTCGGTGATGCTGTCCTTGCAGAGCGCGTGCGACTGCTTGAGCAGATAATCGCCGAGAAAGACGAGCGCATCGCCGAGTACAAAGAACGTGTAGCCGAATTGAAATCAAGATGAAATACCTGCTCCATTTCATTGGTTCACTCCTGCGTTTCGCAGGTATCAGCATAGCCATCGCCCTGCTGTATGGAGGTGTGCGCTATCTGGTCTACCTGCTGTCGTTGGTGGAGAAGCCGACATGGAGCAATGTCATCGGGATGGCTATCGTCCTTTGGTCGTTCATGGTGTTATATGGTTTTGTGGCCGTTGGCCGACACATAATCAAGAACTATGGAAGATAAAGAACTTGACAAACTGAGGATGCTGTTGAGTGCCGTTGAGTCACTTGACGAGGATGAGCCGGACTTCTTCGCCGAACTGAAGGAGGCTGGTTGGAACATCCTGCATGAAAACCCCGGCTATGGCTTTGACGAATGGGTGCAGACTCTTATGGAGCAATACCCGACCGAGGTCGTTGATGCCATCGGCTCGCATCCTGCGGAGGCGTATGCATCGCTGTCCGATATGTGGGACTCTGATGACTACACGGACGAGGACACAGGAGAGTGCCACACCTTTGCCGAATGGGCAGAATACTTCGCAACGGACCGGTCGGTGACCTTATACGACCTGCTTGCGGAGGCAAGGCGCAAATTGAGCCGTTTACGGCCTCATGAAAGGCCGAAACAATAAAACCCTCAACCGAGGGTGTAAAGTCCGGCAGAGGGCGCGAGAGATAGTAATACGGGGCATTTTGCTCCAATCACATAAAACTGAAAATAATTAAAACGAAATAGACATGATAAAAGCCATAATAAACCCATCTCCAACGAGTGTACAAATAGTGTACGCAGGCGTTACAACCTGCTCTAATAGTTACGCTATCCCTGCGGCGCAGGCTGCCATCGAAGAGTAAGAGCTACTCTTAATCCGACAATTAGGGTGTTCGTTCATTTGGAAACAGAAA
This sequence comes from uncultured Muribaculaceae bacterium, assembly GCA_947386115.1. Taxonomy (GTDB): domain Bacteria; phylum Bacteroidota; class Bacteroidia; order Bacteroidales; family Muribaculaceae; genus JAAVFS01. The sequence continues at coordinate 10,304 of CANDNO010000083.1, read as the reverse complement.
TCGAGCCAAATAAACGGGATTTGCATACACCTCAAAAAGGGGTCGCATACACCGAATAATAATTAAACATAGAGCAAATGGATTCTAAACAGGGTATATTAGCATAAGAAGAAATAGTAACGTCAGAAGCATAGAGACCCACGAAATCGACATGGATATTGCCGTGGTTACGAAAGGCGGCTGAGATGGACAAACCGGTGGCGAAGGAACCGTCGATGCTGTCGATAAGGACATTGACCTGCTTGCCCTCGTTCTTGGCAAGCTCCTTGTCAACGGTAGCACGGTCGAAGTCATAGTCTCCGACGTAGCTTTTCAGCGAGATATTGTAAGCGGTCTTAGACATGGTAAATCAATTTTATACCACGAAGTTACCGCTATTAAAAAGGCACTGAAAAGACACGCAAAGTCGCAAATAATGCGTAACTTTGCAAAATATGACAAGAATAGAATTTTGCGAAGAATTAAAAAAATACAAGGAGTCAGCAAAAGTGAAAATTGCTGATGTACTGCCTATTATATTCCAGTTAGGCAAAAAGCGCATTGAACGAGTGGAAACCGGTGCTGAAAATTTCAATATTTCAGAGGCGCTTCTTTATCTGCAAATGTGCGATGCTTCTCTGCATATCAGTTGTTATAATGACGTCTGGGTACAAAACATAGAAGAACTTGGGAAAGCAATAAAAGAAGAAAGAATTGCTTATGAATGGTCTGTCGTAGAACTTGCAAAAAAATCTCAAGTACCATCAACTATAGTATATGCTCTTGAACGAGGTGAATGTAAATTGAAAGTGGATAGTTTCTTAAAAATAGCTTTAGCTCTTGAATTAATCATAGAAATTGAATAAGAACAGCAAAAGAGCCTTTCCTTTCGGAAAAGCCCTTTAATGGAGAGAGGGTTAGAGGGGTCAGATGACGCGGAACACGTGATTGTTTGCGCCCATGGAGTAGTCGTACATAAACAACTCTCGACCGAAGGCTTCATAATCGAAGTAGCGCGAGAGGTCGCCCATCGTCCTTTCGAGGTCGTAGCACTCGTCGACAATGTGCCGGGCGACCGCGAAGCAGCTCCGAACGAATAGGAGGAAACTCTTCTTCGCTGTCCCACTCTCCGCAGTAGGGTTCTTGTCAAGCCAAGCGCTTCGCGATGACCTCGAAGTTGTCGAGTTCGTCGTGGAACTCCAGATAGTCGTCCACGGCTTCCTGGCCGTGGTTCTTTGCGGAGCAAAGCGCAACGCGATAAGTCGCACATATCCGAGTATTCGAGGATATGTGCGAAGTCGTCCTCGCTGATGAAGCCCTCGTTGTACCACTGGCGGGGGAATCCTTCGTAGTCCTGGGCCATCAGTTCGGGGCCTTCCTCGTCGGCGTGGATAGCCTTACAGTAGTCGATGAAATCGTTGTTGCTGTTGAAGCTGCTGAGGTCAATCCACAGACCGCAGAGCGAGCCGTCGTTGTACTTGCCGTAAGTACCGACGTAGAGAGCGGGTTCGCCGTCGCAGCCGCTCTTGTGGTTGGCGACAGCCTCTTTGAGGCGAGAAGCAATATGCCAAACAACAGCGAGTTGTAGTTTAATTCTTATTATATATTTGTAGAGGGGTTTGTGAGATTAATTTTGTACATTTGCCGAAAGTTTTTGCATGATGACTCAAGAAACATACCACAAGGTTATTGATAGAATTTACAGGGAGGTGTTGCCTTACCATGGGCGCGGGAAGGTGGCTGATTATATTCCGGCGCTTTCTGAGGTCGATCCACGTCAATATGGTATTGCATTGGAGACTCTTGACGGAGCGACCGTTGCCAAGGGGGATGCGTCGACTTGTTTCTCTATACAGAGTATTTCCAAGGTGTTTACATTTGCAATGGTTGTGAGGCATCTTGGTGAGAAAATATGGGAATCGGTCGGGCGTGAGCCATCGGGCAATCCGTTCAATTCTCTTGTACAGCTTGAGCACGAGAAGGGTATTCCACGCAATCCGTTTATAAATGCCGGTGCTCTTGTGATAACTGACCGTCTTATCGATATTTATCCGCGTCCCAAGGAGGCGATTCTCGACTTCGTGAGAGAGCTGTGTGGCAATAATGATATTTACTATGACCGCCGTGTTGCAGTTTCGGAGCGTGAACATGCCGACCGTAATATGGCTCTCGCCTACTTCATGAAGAGTTTTGGTAATATCCATAATGATGTCGATACACTCATTGATGTATATTGTCACCAGTGTTCCATAGCGATGAATTGCATTGATCTTGCCCGTTCGTTCAAATTCCTTGCACACAGGGGTGTTAATCCCATTGATGGTAAACGCATACTCACTGAAAGCCAGGCCAAGCGTTTGGGTGCTGTGATGGCTACATGCGGATTCTATGACGAATCGGGCGATTTTGCTTTCAGGGTAGGATTACCGGGTAAAAGTGGTGTGGGCGGAGGTATCGTTGCTTATCTTCCCGGCAAGCTATCCATAGCAGTGTGGAGTCCGGAGCTTGATTCCCACGGCAACTCATTGATGGGTATTGAAACGCTTGAGCGTTTTACAACAGATATTTCGAGCTCAATATTTTGACGCAGATGACAATACGCAAGATTGAACCGGAGCGGGATAGTGCTGAAATTGCGCGAATATACAGATCGTACGTCTTAGAATCTACGATTTCGTTTGAGATTGACGCACCGTCGGCTGATGCAATGGCTCGGAGATTAGACCGGATATTGGCCGATTTCCCCGGATACGTGTGCGAGGAGGACGGTAAGCTTCTCGGCTATTGTTATGCCCACAACTGGAAAGACCGACAGGCGTATTGTAAGACATTAGAGACTACAATATATCTTGATCCCGCGTTCACCGGCAATGGATTGGGACGGGCCTTAATGGAAAAGCTTATCAAAGAGTGTCGTGACCGCGGTTTCGTTTCTCTGATAGCATGTATTACCGCCGATAACCGGGAGTCGTGTGCTTTTCATGAGCGCCTTGGTTTTCGGCGTGTATCATATTTCAAGAGTGTCGGCTCAAAGTTTGGCCGGTTGCTTGATGTTGTTGACTATCAATTGTTGTTGTGATGTTTCGATTCGGATTTTGCATATTTGTTGTTTGCCTACTTGGCTTTACAAGCGGAATTTCAGCTCGAAATGTTGTTGTGGCCGACTCTGTATCGCGAAATCCGTTGCCTAACGCTTCGGTGTTTGACCAGAGCGGCAAGTTTATAGGCGTTTGTAGCTCCAGGGGTGTCCTACCCTATATCTCGGCTTCGGAATATCCCGTTACTATCAGGTATATAGGTTACAAGGAGCGTAATGTTGACGCTATGGCCGGCGACACTATTTTCATGCAGGAAAATGCATTGGAGCTTCCCGAGGTTGTTGTGGAAACACGAGAGAAAAAGCTGCTGCATATACTTGGTTACGTGAGGGAGTATTCAACACTCTCTACATATACCGATACTGTGTTTCTTTTTCGCGAGAAAATGGTCGATTTCATGTTACCAACCGATCGTAAAATGCGTTTCAAGGGGTGGATGAGCCCCAGAGTAATTACCTCGAGATCGTATTACCGCTTTACCGACAATATGGGCGTTGACAGTGTGAGCGACCGCTGCAGTCATCACTTTTCGTGGGCCGACTGGATTGGGTTGATTCCATCGGCAACATTGCCTGAGGCTCTCTTTAATGTAGAAACGGGCACCGATACCGTCATGGGGAAATACAGTCCCACGGAGGTGTGGGTCAAAAATGGTGATCGTGTTACGATTGATGTCAATGTGTTGGCCGATACAACGAGTCGAAAGTGGGTGCCAAATCTTTCCTCGTTTTTCAGAAACGGGCTTGACTTTGAACAGTTCAGAGTGAGATACAATTTTGACAACACTGTGGGTAATACATTCTTGCCTATTGATGTGACAGGTTACTCTTACAATATCGAGTCGAACGGGCGCGGTCGCAGCATGTTTATGTTTAATCGTATCAACGAGTCGTTCTTTGTAAGCACGTATGGCGAGGTATATATTGTCGACAAGGAGTATATATCGCTGAAAGAAGCAAAGAAATGGGAGCGCAACTCAAAGGAACTTGAGAATATCGAGATCTTTGAGCCTGCCGCAGCTCCAGAGTTACAGCCCGGAATCTTATTGCTTGTTGACAGGGTAAACAATGTCGACCATGACAGGACACGACTCTCAATAGAGCCTGACAAGCGGCTTGCTCGCCGAGGAGTCGTGAAAATGAACGTCGGTCAGCAGGTGCTGCAACGAATCAAGGGAATATTCGGCATCGATATACTTAGGGGCCGACGAAAGATGAACAAGCAATGGAAAGATTTTAAACAGGAGTGGATAAGACAGAACCATGAGATGATAGATAGCCAGGCTGATTCGGTTGCAGTAGCTGAATGATTGTCCGGATTGTCAGTTTTAGTGGCAATTTGTTCGCTAAAGGCGCAAGTAAATAATAAATCGTATATAAGTACGTTTTAACCTTATGAAAAACAAAGTTATAATATTTCTGTTCTGTATCATGTCGGCTGTGAGCCTGCACGGACAGATGGCTGCCGATGTGAATATCAGCGAGGGAGGATACGGACTGCTTAAGACTAATATCAGTTCCACTTACGAGCATGACTGGGGCGCGGTCAAAGATGCTTTCTCGGCCCGCTTTTCTTATCGATTTTTTAGAAACAAGCATTTCACGTTGACGGCCAATGCACGATATTCGACTGTCGATCTTTCATTTGATTCGGATGAATTGTCGTATGGCTTTAATCCCGACGAGATCAATCTTAACGGCACCCATCAGAATGGCAATGTTGGCATTACTACATCTTACAATACGCGGCTTTTTGATAAGCATTTTGTAGGACTTCTGATGCTCAATAGCGAATGGGGACAGGGTGGTTTTTGCCGAGTATCGGGCATTGCTCTCGGAATGTTTATGCTCAGGGCCGACCGCAGAACTCAATTCGGACTTGGCGCTCTTGTTTTGCTCAATACCAATTCAAGAATTCCGGCATTTCCCGTGTTTATGTACCGGCATAGCTTTAATGACAAATGGCGAATAAATCTTTATGGCGGAATATTTGGCGTGGATTATACCCCCACACATAACGACCTATTTGCATTAGGAGCCGATGTCGATGTAAAGTCATTCTGTTTCCGGCCCAAGGATGAGAGATTGCCAAAGAAGGCACGTTTCTCAAGCGCATCTGTCAGACCGATGTTAAAGTACAGGCGGCGTTTGCTGCCTAATCTTTATTTGGATTTGCAGGGCGGCGTCGCATTGAAAATGTCGTGTCGTGTCACAGGAGCGACAGGCACACATAAATATCTTGACTGCAATCGCAAGCCCTCTCCATTTATTCAGGCCGGCGTTTCATACGCACTATAATATTGTGGTAGTTAGACTCATTTTAAATGGTTTTAATGAGTTCTATTAGGGCTATGGATACGATTCCGGCCGTATAGCCGGCGAGCGCCAGCCATGTTACACGTTTAAGATACCATGTGAACGATATCTTTTCAATACCCATAGCAACGACTCCGGCAGCCGAACCGATAATAAGCAGCGAACCACCTACACCGGCGCAGAATGTAAGCAGATGCCAGAAGAGGCCGTCTTCAACGAACAGAGCAGCGTAGGAGGGCTCGGCAGCGAGTTCGGCTGTAGCCTCGGTCATCACAGGATACATGTTCATGCACGCCGCTACGAGTGGAACATTGTCGACAATCGACGACAACAGTCCTATTATAAAGTTGATGATATAGACCTCGTGGAATGTTTCATTAAGCCAGGCTGCAAGGTCGCTCAGTATGCCCGATTGAGCGAGCGCGGCGACGGCCATGAGTATGCCCAAAAAGAAGAGAATCGTCGACATGTCGATGCTCTTTACAACCTGCGAAATGCGGCCCTCCATCTTGCCGTCGAGTTCGTAGTGGCGTACAATCAGTTCGGTAAGCAACCACAGGAAGCCGAGAGAAATGAGTATTCCCATGTATGGCGGCAGGTGAGTAGCCGCTTTAAATACCGGAACAAACAGTAGCCCGGCAACACCGCACACCAGTATGAGAATCGAGAGCCCATTGTTGTGCTCGGAGAGCACATACCCCACTCTGCGGTCCGATTCATTGAGCGACTCGACCGGTTCTGATTTTACAAATCGTGTTGCAATCCAGGTTGGCACAACTACCGATATCAGCGACGGTATGAGCAGATTTTCTATGAGATTCAGCGACGAAACATAGTTTTTCATCCACAGCATTATAGTGGTTATATCGCCAATGGGCGACCATGCTCCGCCCGAGTTGGCAGCGAGAACGATAACCGAGGCAAAGAGCCAGCGCTCTTTTTGGTCGGACAGCATGCGTCGCAGCATCATGACCATAATTATTGTCGTGATCATGTTGTCGAGAATGGCCGACAGGAAGAAAGCCACGATAGCCATTACCCACATGAGACCACGTTTGTTACCGGCCTTTATGTGCCTGACGATGATATTGAATCCGCCGTAACGGTCAATCAGTTCGACAATTGTCATCGCTCCGATAAGGAATACAACAATTTCACAAGTATCGCCGAGCGCTACAATCATGTCTTCCGACAAGTTGGGATCGTTGCCACACATGGCATAGATGGCCCAAAGCACGCCACACATTATGAGCGCGAATGTGGCTTTGTTAATGTGAAGAATGTGTTCGGAGGCTATGCCGATGTAGCCTATCACGAACAATACAATCATTGAAGTAATCATACCGCTGTCGAACCGGATTTTAGAGTGATTTAGGAAAATAAAAAAGACTTCCGTAGAAATCTATATACAAATGTACATATAATTTATGAACGATTAAAGAAAAATTTCCTTTATTGGAAATTTTGACCTTTTTCATCGCCATTTGGTGTGACGCGATATTTCATACAAATTGACGGGATAGGCCTGTCGACCTACTGAAGATGTAACCTAAAATGCTCGGGACAGTGTCATTAGCAGGATGAAGCCGATAAAAATGAGAGTCTGGACGGTTTTTCTTACTGCCGGCTTTTTAGATTTTAAGCGAGAGTCGACAACTGCAAAAGCAACGGCCATCAAGAGGCCTATGATAGCTCCTTGAACAAAAAACTTCAGCATAGGTGTCGTTTGATTTCATTTACCATTTTGTCGGGATCATTGCATCCAAGCACATACTTGCCGCCATCCTTCAGTGTTATCAGAAAACAATCGGACGATTTACCATAGAAAGCAGTGTAGTTACCTACATCACCCTCGGCAAACATGCCCCAGTAGCCCATGAAACCTCCCGATCCAAGCTTGCGTTTAGCGCCCATTGTAGGTTGGAACCGTTCGACAGTCGCTATCGTATCATAAGGTATGCTTTTAATGTGTAATGAGCTGTTGATATTGATTTTATTTGCGTCAAGACTGATCGACAAAGGACTAAACCACAGTGAAAAGCCGAGAAGCACAACTGTTATGACACATGCGGGAATAAATTTGTAAGTGCCAATAGAAAAATAGATTGCCAGTAATAGAAATGCAATTACCACAATAGTTATTATGGTTGAAAATGTGCTGAGCCGTACACGTGATTTCATTGTTGTGATGTATTTCTGGCAAAGTTATAAAATTTGTAGCTACGGAGGTTTAGACCTGCGGCATAATTAACATTCTTTCTGACTGACGAGCGAGCTTTTATCAACTATTAAACAGCGCTCAGTGTTTTTAATACAAACTTAAACTCTAACCTATTGACTAAGATTATGAAAAAGACATTATTGATTGTAGCCTCGATGTTATTTACACTGGGCTATGCCAACGCTGAAACACCCGAGGTGGTTCCCGAAAAGAACGACTCGGTAGTATCGACTGTAGATAAAGTGAAAGACGGAGCGGAAAAGGTTTACAAAAAGACCAAGGATGGCACTGTCGACACCTATGAAAAGGCAAAAGACGGCACTGTTAAAGTGAGCAAGAAAGTAGCCGACGGTACTGTTGATACCTACGACAAGGCTAAAGACGGTACAGTTAAAACCGCTAAGAAGGTAGGCGACTTTTCTGAAAAGACTTATGACAAAGCCAAAGACGGTACAGTAAAGACAGCCAAGACTGTGGGTAAATTCTCAAAGGATACTTATAATAAGGCAAAAGACGGTACTGTAAAAGTTTTCAAGAAAGTCAAAGCTAAAGTAGAAAAGTAGTATAGGCTTGTATGATACCGAATTTATACAAGAGCATTTATAACTTACACACTGATTGTATGGATATGTCTCAGGCAGCTATTATTATAATCAATAATTCAAGCGACTAAACATGGACATGTCCATACAATTGTGATTCTTAATAGTTGAATTATGACAAACACAAAGTTGGTGAGCGCTATAGGCAATGCTGTCGAGCGCTATATAGAGGATTATGACATATATGATCAGGATCCTCACATCAGGATTAATCCGGCAAATTTGAATGTTGCTATTGTGAACGGTCGCGATATGCTTGACGAGATCGAGGATTCAAATGAAGCGGTTGAGGATGCTGCCGGAGCCCAAGGGGCGGCGTCAGAACAATCTACCGACTTTCAAGTGACTCAAAATCCTGATTTCTATGCATTGAATCGACTTGTTATCGTGATGGATGACGGGCACATGGTTCCAAACGACGATGCTATAAAAAATATAGCCGCCAATTATCCGGAGGTTTCTGATTTGAGTACGGGGTTATAATACGAGTCGGTTCAGGAGACGCTCGAATGTCGCTTCAAGGTCATCGGTGAGGCCGCAGTGAGGCCGTGATGTCTGTAGGCATGCGCTTTTGACAGCAGTGAGCCATCTGAATCGTTCCTCGGGTTCAAGCATTGCGATCGGGCCATGAGCGCGGTCGGCACCTGCCACAGCTGTAAATGTTTCAAGCGCCCAGTTTATCGTGTCGGTTGATACGTCGGGTGACAGAGAGTTCACGCGCAGGCTGTTTACCGATGTAGCTATGCGCAGCCAGCGACGACGTTTACACATCATAATCAGCCCGACATTGATGAACTCTTCGCGCTCAACATCGGGTACGAATCGTATTACAGAATACTCATATAAGTTCATTGCGGGCTTTGATTGCTTGGTTTACGAATATGTTGGAATTTTCAAGGCGAGAGACGAGGATGCGTTTGTATTCCTGCCTTAATTGTTCGGGGGTGTCATCCACACCATCCCATTGAAGCCATTCGTCGGGAATCAGATCTACAATTTCTCCTATTACCGAGGGGGTGATACGCTGCTTCATGAGCCTGTCGGCTTCTTCAAGCAATGAGGCTTTCTGGAGAAGGGCGTGATCTTTTATATAAGTAAAAGGGCTTGTTACGGCTTTCTCGCGGTCGTTCCAGTTATGATGAAAATATAGTGAAGCGCCATGGTCTATGAGCCAGCACTCGCCATACCATGACAACATGTTGGTGTTGCGGTGGGTACGGTCCACGTTCATAATGAAGGCGTCAACCCATACCGTTAACGAAGCATACAGATCGTCAACGCGGTTTACATAAGGATCGAATGTCGTAGATCCTTTGAGATAATGCAGCCCCAGGTTCAGGCCTTGACTTGCTTTTAGAAGATCTTGAATTTCTTCGTCGGGCTCGGTTATACCGAAGAGCGGGTCTACGTCAAGAAACACGAGCTCGGGCACCTTCAGTCCTGCTGCCCGTGCAATCTCCCCTCCAATTAACTCTGAGATCAGAGCTTTGGCTCCGTGTCCCCCACCCTTGAATTTAAGAGCGTAGCAGAATTCATCGTCGGCCTCGGCCAGGGCCGGCAGAGAGCCACCCTCACGCAGAGGGAGTATGTATCGGGTAAGTTTCTGGTGTCGTAGCTCCATATTGTTTTGATTTTTAGAGAGATTGTCGGCTATTGCGAAATAGCGACAGCCGCTGTATAATACTTGAAAAGGACAGCTTGATATGTTGCAAGCTGTCCTTTATAAGAAACCACACCAAAGGATGCGATGAAACTCCGAATAGACAGGATTTGAGTGCTCGCCATCCTTTGTAATCCGCCTGGCATTGTAGCGTTCAACAGAGGTAGAGACTATCTGTAGAAATGGGGCCCGCCATCAGACGACTAAGCTTGTCTCGGTATTTCATATTGATTTGAAGAGTTTCCCAATCAACTTTGATGTGGTAGACTTTGAATCGTTGGGGAGATATGTGATGACTCTCTTGTCATCTCTCTTTGATTTTATAACGCAAAGTTAAAATATAAAGTTCAATTTTGCAAGAGCTCCGATATACTCGACACGGCTCTTTCATTTAAGATTGCCTCGGACTTTTATAAATTGTGCTATTTT
>CANDNO010000082.1 GCA_947386115.1 uncultured Muribaculaceae bacterium | reverse complement strand
ACACGGGGGTCAATTTAAATAATTTCATGGGGGTCAATTTGTTGGGAATATCCAAGCTGAGCGAAGTTGCAACGTATAAAGCGTGAGGCGATACGATAACGGAAATATGACCGATTGAGAGCGCACCCCTTGTATTCTGAACAAAGAGCCTCATACGCTTTCGGGTAGAATGTGGCGATATGCTCAATAAGTTCATTGAGAATTTCAGAGTCAGCCTCCCGTAATTTGTCGATAGTTCCGCCGGGGAGCCGATACCACACTTCACCCTCGTAGGCGAAAAATTCTGTATTAGTTAATGGCCTATTCATGTCAATTTAATCAATTTGTGACATTTATAAAGATATTTTCGCCGAGAGCTTCCGTAATTTTGTCACGAAAAACCCAAGGAATTGGAGTGCGGCCACGTCGCCAATCGCTGAGGACGTATCTCGAAATTTGGCATAAAGCGCGTATATCACGAGATTTAGCTGAGCGCTCGTTTGGTTTTAACGAGCTGAGATACTTATCGAGAGCGTCATTTGCGGTCATATTCTTGTCGGTTTTAATTATTTGTCGTAACTTTACGACAGCAAAGTAACAAAGAATAATTGAAAGTTAAACTATCTGAGAACGTCATTCTCAATTAGTTTAATGTTATTTAACATTTGCAGAATATGAAACATCTTGGCCAACTGCTAAAGAACCACATAGAAACCAACAACTTAAAGAAACGCGACGTAGCCATAGCCGCGGGCATTTCGTACAACTATTTGTCAACCTTGTTTAACAAAGAGACAATGGATTGCTCGTTGTGGGAGAAACTATGTGCCGGAGCAGGGCTTAACCCGGCAGTGGCGTTTGACATACCAGGCGGAGTCAACAAGAGTTACTCCGACATACAAGCGCACACGTTGGTAGGCCCGGCCACAGTTATGATCGGGGCAGAACAAAAAACGCTCCTTGATCTACTTGCGGAAAAGGAGCGATTGATTCAGGTATTGATGGCCGCGTCGGGTCTCAAAATCGGAACAAATTCGGAACAAGCCAAGTAAAAAAGTAACGTATAACCCACCTAATTACAGGCTCAAAAGTGTTACTATGCGAGGTTTTTCTTTCTTCTCACCCCGACATAATAGACAACTTCTCAGGCTGTTTGGCCTTGGAAGTTGTCTTTTTTTTGAGGGGTTCTGGATGCCGTTGCAGGTGCTTGTGGGGCAGGCGATTATTGTTGTTGCAGCGGCCTGTCGGTGCCGGGGAATAAATTTTCAAAACTTGTGAATTAACGCATTTTAACATGTGGGTTGCGCAATTTTTTGCCTAAAATATTGGTCGGGATATAAAAAAAACGTAATTTTGTGGCGGTAAGCGATAACGGGTTTGTACACCAGGTTTTTACGCAACAAGTTAAATGGTGTACATTAAAGCTTAAACCTGCCGCCGTGAGGTATCCAGCCATTTAAGTGCCGTTGTCATAATGTAAGTATGATATAATCTCTACACTTGAAGTTGTATTAACAACTAAATCTTTTAAATCACAAATCATGCCTTTTGGCTTTAGTCCCGGTACTCCCTGTTGAAGAGAGTCCCGGACTTCTTTTTTATACGCTTTCATGTCGTCGCGAGGGTGGCTGCGCTCTCTATGTCTACAATAAGATGAGGGGGCGGCGATTCGCATCGCGCGCCCCCCGGGGATATTGGGTAATTTTACCTTAAAATTGTTTATTAACCAATCTTATCGTTACCAGTCTTTTTTGAACATATTATATGACCAGGGGTACATATATTTAGTATCTGCCGATGTAACACTACTGAAATCTTCAGGCGCCGGGTATCTTACCATAACCCATATCTCGCCTATACGATTATAGGTACCTTCGTTGGCAGTAGTCTTTACAGGTATGTTGTCGTAAACGAATACGTCAGTACCGGAAAGAGGTTCAAATTTTGTGCCTTCCACATATGGAGCCAGTATTTCCGGTGGATTAGACATGTAATTGTCCGTTCTCGGCATATCGGATTTATCATGGACAAATAGCGTTGCATACTTATTTTCAGGAAGTGATGCCAAGGGGCGGATTGTTGCATCCGGTTCGTAAGGAGCGAGAAAATCGTGCAATGAGCTCCAGGCATAATCGAGATAGTCGCCTACGCTGATTCCGGCCACGGGATCGCAGAGTGCCTCGGTGGTCTCGCGAGTGTCGACAAGTGTCAGCATTTTGTCGGGCATTGCAGTCTTGATGGCCTTGATCAGTTTGGCGTATGATTCGCCATTGACAGGCGCTGCACCCTCTTTGGCATAGCCGGCACCCACATCATACAGATTCACTCCATCGAGATCATACATGTCAATTATGACCTTGATCTGGCTGGTAAAATCAGCAATCTGGCTATCTGACATATTGGAGAAACCAAGACCGGTCCCGCCTCCTTTTATGCAGATACATACCTTTTTATTATTATCCTGCAAAGGTTTGATATATCGGCCCCTATTGCGCAACACATATTCCAGATCCTGAGTCAGGCTGAGAGTAGCAAGTCCATCATTCTCTTTGATGAATGCTGTGCAGACATTAACAACATCGAACATCGGGCCGGTATAAATGTTGCGTTCCTCAAAAGTGTTGAAATCAATGAATTCTATTGCCAAATCAAACACGTTGTATATCAACGGTTGCATTTCTTCCGTGTCAACATATCCGATAAAAACAACCGGTTTGACTCCTTGCTCTTCTGTCAACTTACGCATTGGATTTATCAAATAGTTTGTTGTGCTATATATTTCACCCGTTTCTGCATCGGATATTTCCACAGGCAACAACAAGCAAGTTTTACAACGTCTGAGTATCGGTTTCTTGTCAAAAGACAATTCAATTATATCTGATTGGGTCTCGCCTGCTTTTATCAGGATAAACGCTGCCCTCTCTCCATTTACTGTCACCAGTTTTGTAATATCATACGGCGTATTTCCGTCTTCACTATAAAAGAAAAATTCTGCTCCATAATTATGAGTTTCGTTAAACTCAGAGAGATACCGACTAAATTCTTCGCTATTCCTATCGAAATTTTCATTCATCCCTACACGTAGCGTCACATCATGATCAAACGCTTGAGGGAGTATTATGCGTGCCTTATCAATCAGGGCATCTTCGTCCGGATCTCCGATATTAAGAAGCACAATATCGCTTTGAGGAACCGTCTGACTCGAAAGCATGGCTTTCGAGGCGGCTGTGCCGTCCGGGGCGGTTGAGGGTCGGCCCGGGTCGGGATTGATGACCGTCGGGTCGTCCTCGCAGGCTGTCAGCGCGAGTGCCGACAGCAGGCAAATGGACAAATATTTTAGTTTTCGCATTGGTTTATTGAAATTTTTAGAGTTATGTGATTTGTTGAATGCGTGATGCATTACTCAAATGAAAGTTTGGGAACTTCGATGCCTGAGGGCCAGAGCTCGGCGTCGGTTTTGGGATAGGTTGCCGTGTGCTGGCCGTCGGTCCAGTAGGGCATTACGGTAGCGTTGTTTCCGTTGCCTGTCTTGTCCTCGACAACCCGGCCTGTGCCTTCGTCAAACTTCCAGTAGGCACGCAGAGAGGGCTCTGCGGTGGGATTCTCGACGTTGTACATGCAGCTGCGTATCTGCTCCAGCGTGCGGGCCTCGCTCCAGATGCGTGCTTCGCAGATTTCGCCGTCGAACATTCGGCTACGGTCGTAGCTGTCGCCGTAGGAGCGGCCGAAATAGAAGCCGAAGTCGCCGCCCTGGCCGAACTCATCGCGGGGAGTGCGGTCGGCAAGGTTGATCTCCGTGAGGTCGCTCTTGCCGTGGGAGGTGGAGATGCTCTGCAGCTCGCCGTCCAGGTAGAAGCAGATTGTCGATGAGGGCAGATCCCAAGTCAGGGCCACGTGATACCACTGGCCTGCCTGCAGGAGTTTCTGCTTTGATGCGTCGGGGAATTTGCCGTACACGGTCTGCGTCTGCAACTGCTGATTGGGGAACCCGGCATCGCCGATGCGCATCAGGAAATACTGCTCGATGCCCATGACCGACGAGATCTCGGACTGGAAGTTGTTGACGCGGATGATACACTCCATGGTGACGGCCGAGAGATGGTTGACAACATCGCCTGTAGGACTCTCTTTCACGAAACCGGGCACGGCTACATAGCAGTCTTTAAGATTGATGGCGGTGGTGATGGCCGAGGAGCGGCGCACGAGATAGTACATGACGCGGGAGCCTTCCATCAGTTCGACTCCCTCGGAGGCGGTGATGGCCACGGGGCAGACGTAGGTGGCGTCGACTTCAAGCTGATCGAGGCCGTGGAAACGGATATCGACGTCCTGGGACTGCGTCTTGCCGGCGGCTATCGTTACCGACGATGCCGAGAGCTCGTAGTGGTCGGGCGAGAGGGTGGGATAGTCGGTGCCGTTTTTGGCGTTGTAAACGTCGGTGAGCGACGGGTCGACAGCGAGCTGCGCCGTGACGTTGACGGGTGCCGGATAGGCTATCCTGACGGCGAAAGTGCGGGTCTGCTCGGTGACGCGGCGGTTGAAGGTGAAGGTCTCGTTGTTGCGGTCGGCGGCCACGTTGAGGTAGGCCGAGTTGTCGAAAGGCGACTTTTCGGAGTAGTCGGTATTGTCGCAGGCCGAGGCAGCCGAAATGATCAAGGCTGCGGCGAGACATTTATATAATATGTTTGTAGGTTTCATTGCACTTGTCATTTAGCGGCGGGGTTAAGTAACTGAATGGCACCGCGGGTGCGTTTGTAGATGATGTCGGGGTCGTAATAGTCGGCCGAGACATTGTTTATGGCGATGCCGCCGAGCCGGGGCGCGAACGCCTTGGCGGCTGCTGCGGCACCGGCAAGAGAGTTGCGGGTTACACCCGCGGCGTCGGTGATGTTTCCGCCCGGCTCCACCAGCAGGAGCTGCTTCTCGGCGGGCACGGCGTTGAGGGCTATGCGCACGGCAAACTCCACATCGTAGGAGTCGGCGGCGCGGCTGACGTCGGTCAGCACGTAGTCAAAAGCCGCGAGGGCGTCGGGTGAGAGCTTGGACGGGGTGCCGTCGAATATCATCACGCAGTCGGTCGATGCGAGCGAGGCGGCGAGCGTCTCGGCGGCTTCGGGGTCGGCAACGCTGACGCCGTCGAACTCACCGGCGCGCACTGCCGAGGCGGCCCTGTCGGCCTGGTCGGCGGCGGTGACATAGTAGAGCACTTTGGTGCCGAAGTCGTTGCGCACGAGGTCCATGTCCTGTCGGTCGAACTGCGAGAGCTCGGCGGCATTGCGCATGGCTACGAAGTCGAGGCTATCGGGGAGCGAGCGCAGGAAGTCGCGCTCACTTACCGAGACGTCGGGGGCGTTGTCGAGCCGGGCGTAGCTCACCTGGTGGCCTGTGGCCTTCCAGGAGCGCATCGCCGCGGTGTAGTCGGCGTAGCCGGCGGGATCCTGCTCCTTGAAACCGTTGACCTGTATTTCCTTGATTTCAGGCTCGTTGGCGTCGCTGCAAGCGGCGAGGATCGCGGCGGCGGCCAAAGAGGAAAGGATTATTTTAGGGTTCATTTATTTATTTTTTAGAAGGTTAGTGATATTATGCATATAATGCTTGGTTGTGTCCGTGGCATTTATATGGCTGCGTCCCGGCTGTGATCCTTTGTGTCCCACCAGAGGGGGGTGCCTGAGGCGTCGGGGCCGCCGAGCATCTGCACGGCCTGCTGGATGAACTGCGGATTGTCGGAGTATTCATCGGCCGGGTAAGGCAGGCGGCGCGGACCGATGGCTGTGTTGACGCTGCCGTTGGGATCCTTGTTCTCGACAGGAGGGAAGAGACGCGGATAGCCTGTGCGGCGGTGTTCGGCCCATGCTTCGACACCGAGGGGGAAGATGGCGATCCATTTCTGTGTGATGATGCGCTCGAGGTTGCGCTCGAAGTTGGCATCGCCCGGCTCCCACGCTATGGTTATGGAACTTACGGCCTTATGGCTGTAGTTGATGTCGCCGCCGTCCATGGGGTTGATGTAGTCGGCGGGCACAGCGGTGGCGTTCTGGGCATACTGATCGGCACCCGAGGCGCCGCGCTCGTCGAAGCTCAGTGCTATTCCCTGCTCGTAGAGCGACTGTGCGTCGCCGCCCATAGACCATCCACGCAGCGCACCCTCGGCGCGGAGGAAGGATACCTCGGCGGCGTTCATCCACAGATATGGATCGGTGGCGGTGATGATCTGCTTGGAGTAGGTGTTGATCATGGCGTCTTTCTTCTGGGTGAAGATGCCGATGCGTACGCCGTAGTAGTCGGATTTCTGTACCGACGTGCCGTTTTCATTGACCGTGGCGGTGCCTTTGACGAGCATCTTCTCCAGGCGTGGATCGGCGTATCCCGACATTATGGAGACGAGGTCGGCCGAGATGCGGTAGTCGTTCCAGTCGTTGAACATCAGCGCCGAGCGGTTCTCGGCCACGTGTAGCATGGCGTTGTCGTCGTTGGTGGTGATGACACCTGCGGCCACGGCCTTTTCGGCTATGCTGCGTGCCAGTTCGGGCTCTACATAGGCCATGCGCATGGCCATGCGTAGCTGCATCGAGTGGACAAACTTGCGCCACTTGGAGATGTCGCCATAGTAGAGGTCCTCGAGTTTGCGGAACGCCTCGGCCGACATGTGTTCGTTGTCGGCAAGCACGGCGTCGGCTTCTTCAAGCTCGGCGAGCATCGCCTTGTAGACATCCTCCTGAGAGTCGTATGCCACGGCGAGATTGTCGCCCGTGTTGGATGCCGACATCATGTTGGAGTAAGGGATGGGGCCGAACATGTCGGTGACGCGGTGCATGGCACATACACGGAGTATCTTGCCGAGAGCAAGGGCGACGGGGTCGTCGGTCTTGGAGATCATGTCGCGATACTGGGGGTAGAGGTTCTTGATGGGGTCGGCAAAAGGCGCCTTGAGCCATCCCTGCTCGGGATTGTAGGTCGAGAACTTCATGACCCACGTGTCGACGATGCCCTCCATGTAGCCGCCATAAGAGCCACCTGCCATGGCGTCCATGAACTGGTACAGGTGTTCCTGTGTAGGGATAACCAGAGCCTGCATGCCTCGGAGCGAAGCGCCTACGATGTGATTTTCACGGTTCATCTCGTCGGAGTCGGCCTCATACATGCTGCGGTTCACGTCGTCTTCGAAGCACGACGAGGCCAGCGGCGCAAGGGCGATCGAGAGAAGCATCGCAGATATTTTATGTAAACGTTTCATTATTTTAGAAATTAATTTTGACATTGAAACCTATGTTTCGGGTGCTCGGCATCATGAAATAGTCGATGCCCTGATAATAGTTGCCTGTGGATGCTACGGCCTCGGGGTCGAAGGGGCTCTTGCAGTAGATCATCCAGAGGTTGCGGCCGACTACCGACAGGTTGATGTCGCACACGCCACCGAGCCAGCGGCGCGGGATGGTGTAGCCGATATGGGCCTCGCCGAGGCGCACGTTGGTGGCCGAATAGGTGTAGTAGGTGGGGAGGCCCGACTGAGAGGCCACTACCTCGTAGAAGTTCTGCGCATCGACAAGCGAACGGTCGTTGACGAGCACACCGCCGGCATCGCGGGCGGCGGCCGAAGCCTCAGACACGCCGTAGAGGTCGAGGTAGGCCTGGGTGGCCGAATAGGTAATGCCGCCTATGCGGGCCGTGATAAGGAATCCGGCGTTGAAACCGCGGTATGAGAACGAGTTGTTCCAGGCGAGATTGGCCTTCGGGAGCACGGAGCCGAGCTTGATGTCGCCGGCATTGTCGACAGCTGTCACGTTGCCGTTGTCGTCGACGAGGATGCGGCCGTTGGCGTCGCGCTTGAGGTCGGCGTGGGTGTAGAGGTCTCCCAGCGTTCCGCCCTCGACGAGGATAAACTTGGCCTTGCCAAAGCCTCGCCCGTCGCTGGTGTTGAGCTCAAGCTTGTTGACGTTGTAGACCAGTCCGGTCTCGGGGTGAACGTAGTTCTTGACCAGCTCGACAATCTTGTTTTTGTTGGTCGAGAATGAGAAGCTGCTGTTCCATGCGAAGCTGCCCCAGTTGTGGGAGTAGGATAGCATGGCTTCGAAACCGTAGTTGCGTACGTAGCCTGTCTGGACGTAAAGCTTGTCGTAGCCCGACGAAACGGGAAGACGCGGGTCGAAGGTCTGGTTGTGGGTGTTGGCGTAGTAGAACGATCCGCTGAAGCGCAGGTCGTTGAAGAATGTGGCGTCGATGCCGGCCTCCCACGAGTCGGTGCGCTCGGGATAGAGCTTGCCGATGGGATAGTGGGTCTGAGATGACCAGTCCTGCTTGTTGGCATCGTAGCTGTAGGTAGGACATGTCAGGAACTTGGGATAGGGATTACCTACCGACGAGAACGAACCGCGCACCTTGAGGTAAGGGAGCCACGTGGGGAGCTGTACCATCTCGTTGATCACGGCCGAGAGACCTACCGAGGGGTAGAAGAATGATGACTGCGGAGAGTTGACCAGCTGTGAAGCCCAGTCGTTGCGTCCGGTCACGGTGAGATAGAGCATCGAGCGCCATCCGAGCTCGGCCGATGCAAACACCGATTCGGTCACTTCGCGCCAGCCATACTGTGTGGCACGCTTCTTGGTGTTATCGAGGTCGAAAACGTTGAAGAGGTTGGGAATGCCTGTGTCGCGTATCGGGCCGGCGTAGCCCAGCTCCTTGTCGGCCATGCGCGAATAGGACGCGCCGATGTTGGCCACGAGGCTGAAGTTGCCTATGCGTTTGTCGACATTTAGAAGCACGTCGGCGTAGGTCTGGTTGTAGGACTGGTTGTTGACCGTGTAATGGCCCTGAGTCGAGCCGTCGGTGAGCGTAGTGCTGGTAGAGGCGTAGAGTTTGCCTTCGTATTCATTGGTCGTGTTGTCGATGCGCACGCGCCCTTTGACGCTGAGCCACGGCTTAATCTGGTAAGACAGCGAAGCCGAGAGCATGTATCGCTTCTTGTTGTTCTCGCGAAGATTACGGTAGGCGATCCAATAGGGGTTCTGCATGCGAAGGTCACCCTCGCCCTGTGGCCAGTACTGCACAGGAATCTTGCGGGCGTCATCCCAGCGTTCAAAGCTCTTGATAACCGAGAAATCGTCGCCACGGGGGAAGAGATAGGCCGATACGAGGGGGTTGGAATACTGTCCCTGGTTGGTCATATTGCGGTCGTTCTGCATAATGTAGCTGGCGCCCACGTCGAGGTTCATCCTGTCGTTGAGAAACGATGTGGTGTTACGAAATGTGAAGTTATAGCGGTTGTAGCGGTTGTTGGGTACCAGTCCGTCGGAGTTGACGGCGGCGGCCGAGAGGAATGTCTGGTTGCGGTCGTTGCCGGTAGACAGTGTCACACTGTTGGTGTAGACATGGCCCGACTGGAAGAAATCGTTGGGTGTATAGCCTGATTGTGCTGCCGGAGTAAGGCGTTTGCCCCACGAAAGGATTGTCGAGCTGCCCTCGCGTCCGCGGCTGCCTGTGCCGTAACGGTTCTGGAAGTCGTGCATCTTGAATGGATTGAGCCAGTCAATGGCTGATGACACGGTTACTTTCAGTCGCCCTGTCTGGCCTTTTTTTGTGGCGATGACGATGGCGCCGTTTGCGGCCTGCGAGCCGTAGAGCGCCGCAGCGGCAGCTCCGGTCAACACTGACAGGCTTTCGATATCATCGGGGTTGAGGTCGGCGATCGCTTCGGTAGATCCTTTAGAACCGAACTCGGTGTCGCCACCGCCTCCAAAGTTATACATCGGGACGCCGTCGATGACGTAGAGAGCGTTGGAACTTTGCTCGATAGATTTCGTACCGCGCATCACGACGCGGCTTGCTCCACCTACGCCCGACGAGCTGGTGTTGATGGTGACACCGGCAACCTTGCCGTTGAGCGAGTTGACGAAGTTGGCATCGGGGGCCTCGATAAGTGACGAGCCTTTCACCTGCTGCACGTTGTAGCTCAGCGCTTTCTGCTCGCGCTTAATGCCAAGGGCTGTGACGACTACCGCGTCGAGCTGGTGGGCGTCGGCAACCATGTGGATATCGGCCAGATCGTTGTCGTCAACCTTGAGCGACCGTTGTGTATAGCCTACGTAACTTACACTTAGACGTGAATCGGCCGGTACATCAAGCGTGAAATTGCCGTTGACATCGGTCATAACGCCACTGGGCGTTCCCTCGGCACGTACGCTGGCACCTACGAGTGGTTCGCCGTTTTCATCGAGCACGCGTCCTGATACGCGCTTTTTTTGCACCGAATCTTTGACGGGAACAATCAGAATGTATTTTCCGTCGAGTTGATAGGTGAAGCCGGTGTTGCTGAGAATCGTGGAAAGAGTTTTTTCAAGCGGTTCTTTTTCCAGAGAGAGATTGAGCGAAGGGGTGTCTTTAAGCTTCGACTCATTGTAGCCGATCGAGAGCTTTGTCTGTTTCTCTACCTCTTTCAGCGCTTCGATCACGGTGATATTTTTATTGTGGATCGTTACACTGTGGCCACTACTCTGGGCCACGGCTGTCGCTGAAAGAACAAAACAGCACAAAATTATCATAAAAGCCCTGCGAAATGACGGCTTTTTGGCTAAATATTCATAAATTTGCTGCATCTTCTTAATGTTGGTTTATTGGATTTGGATTTTGATAAAATGGGTCAAATTCTGACGCCGGCGTTAAGTAAGATTTCACATCCGGGGGAAGGTTACGGCTTCTTCCGGATATTTTTCATCCATAGGCTTTTGGTAGAGTTTCATGGGTTAATGTTTTTTATTGGTTTAAGGTCTTTAGAGTTTTATAAGATTTTAAATTGTGAATTAAGCATTGTGCCTTAAATATTCCCCTTGCAATCGATATAGCAGCGGTCGGCTTCTATGCGGAAGGTGATGTCGCCCATCACCTTTGAGATCATGGTCATGACCTCATCGAGCGAGGCGTCGGAATCAAAAGTCAAGGTATAACAGTCGGATTTAAGGCTGTGGGGACTATATATAAATGTATAAGGGAATTTCCGTGCAAGGCGTGTAAAAATCTCGTCGGGCGTCATGCCGCGCATCACGATCTCGCCGCGCTGCCATGCCGTGACATCCGACAGATCGGCGTCGCGCGTCAAGGCTTTCCGCGATGACCGACTATATACGAGCTGGCGGCTGGGAGTGAGAATCTCGGAGCGTGTGAGATTGTCGAAGTCGACTTTCACTTTGCCTGACAGTAGCGTGGCGGTGACCTCATCCTCTTCAGAATAGGCGGCGACGTTGAACTCGGTGCCGAGAGCCGTCACCTGGAAGTCGGCAGTCTTGACTATGAAGGGGTGTTCGGGGTCGGGCTTGACCTTGAAATCGGCTTCGCCGGTGAGATACACACAGCGTTGCTCACCGGTAAATTCATTAGGATAAATGAGTGTCGAGTTGGCATTGAGCATGGCCACTGTGCCGTCGGGCAGCGTCAGTGTCTGCATCTCGGCCTTGGGGATGTAGGCCTGCAGAAGGTCGGGCTGAGTGACCGAGAGACGTCCCGACGGAATGATGAGAGCGGCAGTAGCCATGACGACAAACACCACGGCAGCTGCGGCTCGCCACGCGGTCAGGCGTCGGCGAAGATGTCGCAGGGCGCGCCGGTCACTGATACCGGTCAGATGCCGCATGCGTTCCATCGACTGCTCCAGTGAAGGAACAGAGCCGGAATCGGTGGCATCCCACAAACGCGACAGTTCGCGGTCCTTTTCCTCGGCATGGTCAGGGCCGGTCAACCAGGAGCGGAACTCCTGATCGACTTCGGCGGTATATTCGTGGCCGACATAGCGGTCGATAACGTCGCGTACTGGATTTTTCACAATTTAGTATCTACTTAGGAACGGTTACACATATTAACTATTCCTCAGAGATTGAAACTACGGAAAGAGACGGAATAAAATAACAAACATTAACACTTTTCGTAGTTCGAGCAGTGTCTTATAGATATGGGTCTCGACAGTGCGTACCGAGATGTCGAGACGCTTGGCGATCTCCTTGTTGGAAAGCCCGTCGAAACGGCTGAGCTCGAACACCTCTCTGCGACGTTCGGGCATACGCTTCAAGGCCATTTCGATCAGAAGCAGTTTCTCCTTATAATATATCTCCTCAAGCGGCTCGGACGTGCTCTCAGCCCAGAGCTCGTCGAGAATGTGGGCGCGAGACATTCGCAGCTCATATTCCTTTTCGATTTTCTGATGCCTGAAAAGGGCGAAAATCTCGTTTCGCGTCACGACATAGAGATAGCCCGCCATGGAATCCATGCTTTCCCAAAGGTCGGGACGCATCCATAGCTTCAGGAAAATGCTCTGGGCAATGTCCTCGGCGTCGGCTTCCGATTTGGTCAATAGCCAAGCGAAGTTCTTGACTTTAGGGAAGTTGGCCGCATAGAACCGCTCAAAACGTGAATCTTTGTCGTGTTCAGCGTTGTCCATGATTCATTATTGACGGGCAAATATAATCAATTCCCGTCAATAATGAACTATTTTTACTGGACTTACCAGCCCGGTTGGTTCATAAAAAATAGAACCCGGGCGATGCCGGGTTCTATCCTTTGGGGTTATGTTAGCAGTACATGTTGACGATGGCCTCGTAGAGCTCCTGCTTGCCCGAACGGGCTGCGGGCTCGGGCCGGGTCCTGGCGTAGTCGACGAGCTGCTCGAGGGTCATTTTGTATAATACTGCTTCGTATGTCAAATTTATTGTGTACTTTCCCAAGTTTGACAGCAAACTAAGGTATATAGTTATTCTATAGCGTTTTA
>CANDNO010000081.1 GCA_947386115.1 uncultured Muribaculaceae bacterium | reverse complement strand
TCGTCGAAAACTGGGTCACCCGCGATTTGGGTAACGCATGACGAAAACAGGCGTAGGACGCCACGCTGATTATCCCGCACGTCTTGCCGATATGGTTGACATCTGGCGCAAGGAATGGCGGCAGGATGGAGAAATGCCGTTCTACATGGTAGAGATTCCGGCATGGAGCTATGGTAATCCCGACGGCTCGATCGCTGCTTTTTTGCGTGAGGCCCAGCACAAGGCTGCTGCAATCATACCCTCGGCGGGAATCGTGAGTACCTCTGATCTCGTCTACCCTCATGAAGTCGAAAACATTCATGCATCGAAGAAAGAAGAGATTGGCGAGCGTCTTGCATGGCTTGCAGCCGGGCGTACCTATGGTATCGCCGGAATGGTCAACGAATATCCTGCTTTTCGTGCTCTGGAGCTGAAGGACAGCGCGGCCGTGGTTCATCTTGATAATGTTGAGAACGGACTAAGCCCCGATGCAATTCTCGAGGGATTCGAGGTCGCCGGAGAGGATAAAGTGTTTCATCCGGCCAGGGCTGTAGAGCTGAAATACTGTCGCGCGGTCGAAGTGAGGTGTGACAGCGTGCCCCGCATCAAGGCCGTGAGGTACTGTTTCAAGAACTTTGCAATAGGCAAAGTGCACAATCACAAGGGACTGCCGCTGATACCGTTCAGGACCGACGATTGGAATGAATAACCCTCCGGTTGCGTGTGGTTAACAAATGTAGACGCTTTTTAAAACATTTTTTAAGCACTCGCGTATAATGGTCATCGTTTGCTTAACAAGCGTTAACAGACATATCGACCAATCAATGTAATTTTGCTTTTAAAATAAAACCAAATAAACCATAAAATTTAACCTCAAATCTAATGAGCAATGAGTAAACTGATTTTGCGAAAACAATTATCTGTTCGCCTGTCAAGAGCAGTTGCGGTTTTATACCTGCTGCTGCTTGCGCCACTCGCTCTACTGGCAGCCGAGCCGATCAATGTGACCGGTACTGTTACATCGTCGGCCGACGGAGAGCCGCTGATAGGCGCCACAGTGCGAGTTAAAGGAAGCAATACCGCTGTTTCCACCGACTTCGACGGCCGTTATTCCCTTAAGGCCTCCAAGGGGGATGTTCTCCTCTTTTCTTATGTAGGCTTCCTGGCTGCCGAAGTTAAAATCGACAGCAATGTTGTCGATGTCGAGATGAACGAGGATTCGCGCATGCTTGATGAAGTAGTCGTAGTGGGTTACGGTACGATGAAGCGCAGTGACATCACCGGTTCGGTAGTATCGGTAGGTGCCGATGATATCAAAAAGACAGTGGTCACTTCGCCCGACCTTGCTCTGCAGGGCCGTGCTGCAGGTGTTCAGGTGACACAGAACTCGGGCTCGCCCGGCGGTGGTATTTCGGTTTCGATTCGTGGTACCAACTCTCTTAACGGCAACGAGCCCCTGTATGTGGTCGATGGTGTGGCTGTCGACGGAAAGTCGTCGGACGGCAAGACTTCGGCTCTGTCATCGATCAACCCCTCCGACATCGTGTCGATGGAGGTGCTCAAGGACGCGTCGGCTACGGCAATCTATGGTTCGCGCGCGTCAAACGGTGTCGTTCTTATCACGACTCGCCGCGGCCAGGCAGGCAAGACACGTGTCACCTATGAGGGATACTACTCGCTGCAGCAGATTCCCGAGCGCTTGAAGACCATGAACCTGCGCCAGTATGCACAGCTTGACAACGAGCGTGCCAACCTGGTGGGATGGGGTAAACGTGCCGAGTTTGCCGACCCCTCGGTTCTCGGCGACGGTACCGACTGGCAGCGTGAAATCTTCAACAATGCCGGTATGTGGAATCATCAGGTAACCGTGAGCGGCGGTAGTGAGTCAACTCAGTTCCTCGTAAGCGGCAGCTACACCGATCAGGATGGTATCGCCGTGGGTTCAAAATTTGAGCGTTTTACGGCTCGTATCAATGTCGACACTAAAGTTACCAAGTGGCTCCAGGTGGGTGCGCAGTCGTCTCTGTCACGTACAAAGCGCAATAATACCATCGACGACAATAATGTGATTCTCACCGCGCTGCGTCAGCTCCCCGAGGTGCCTGCCAAGAATCCCGACGGTTCTTGGGGCTACCAGGAGAACAACCAGCTTGGCGTCTATTATACCAACCCTCTGGCCGACGCCCTCACGCGCGAGAACTACAATAAGGGCCTGCAGGCCATGATCAACGCTTATGCGAATATCACCATTTTGCCCGGATTGACAGCCCGCATCGAGTATGGCGGTTCATACGATCGCGGTAATACCTATTACTTCCAGCCCGAGATGGTGCTCGGACAGTTTACCCAAAAGAGCAAAAGTGAACGCGGCGCTTCCAACAGCCAGTACACGAGCTTCAAGCAGTATCTGACCTACATGAAGGACTTCGGCAAACACAGCATTAATGTAATGGCCGGTCACGAGTCGCAGGAATCAAGCTGGGAAACTCTTACTGCCGGCCGCCAGGGCTACCTGTTCAATAATATCCACTCGATAAGCGCCGGTGATATGAAGACTGCCACCAATGGCAGCGGCAGCGGATCATTTGCCATCGAGAGCTACTATGGTCGTATCAACTACAACTTTGACAATCGTTATCTCATTACGGCCACTCTCCGTGCCGACGGTTCGTCGACATTCGGTGCCGACAACCGCTGGGGCTGGTTCCCCTCGGCTGCCGTAGCATGGCGTCTCAAGAACGAGTCGTTCCTTAAGGATGAGACCTGGCTCGTTGATGCAAAACTCCGTCTCGGCTGGGGTATCGTCGGTAACCAGAATGCCGGCAACTATGCCTATGGTTCGACGATGGCACCTTGGGCCACCGCGTGGGGTACAGGTTTCTCGCCTGCCAACTTCGCCAACAGCAAGCTGAAATGGGAGGAGACACATTCTTATAATGTAGGTCTTGACCTTACGATGTTCAACAACCGCGTTGAATTCATCTTTGACGCTTATCTTAAAAACACCGACAATATGATCATGCAGGCCGCTCTGCCCGCTTACATCAGTGGTGTTATCGCCTCCCCCTGGGTCAACACCGGCGAGATGCGCAACAAGGGTTTTGAGTTTACCCTCAACACGGTCAATATATCTAACAAGGACTTTACCTGGAGCTCGGGCTTGACACTGTCGGTCAACCGCAACAAGGTTATGAAACTTTACACCGAGAGCACAGGTATCCAGGGCAAGATTGGCTCGGATGTGTTCACCTACACTACCGTGGGCAATCCCGTGGGGCAGTTCTATGGCTATAACGTGATAGGCATGTTTGAGAAAGAAAGTGATTTCTATATGAAGGATGCCAACGGCGACTTCATCCTTGACGCTGCCGGCAAGCCCCGTTTCGTGGCCATCCCCGAGAAGAAGGAAATCTCGGAGGGAACCGGCGTGTGGTATGGCGACTATATTTACGAGGATGTCAACGGCGACGGTGTCATCGATGAGAAGGACCGTAAATATATAGGCAACCCCGAGCCCGACTTTACGTTCGGTTTCAACAACACGATTACCTGGAAAGGATTTGACTTCAATCTCTTCCTCACCGGTTCGGTAGGTAACGACGGTTACAACTACCTGCGTCAGCAGCAGAGCGACCCGTTCAACCGCTGGTCAACGCTCGCGTCGGTGTGTGATTTTGCCAAGGTAGGTCTCATTGATCCCGACGGCGAGCACACTCTCGACAACATGCAGGTATTGAACCCCGGCGCTACAACCTATCGTATCGACCAGGCTTCATCCAACCAGAATGCCCGCACGAGCAACGTATTTGTCGAGGATGCCTCTTACCTGCGCATCAAGAATATCTCGGTAGGATACACTCTTCCGACATCGTTCACCCGCCGTTTCAGTGTCGAGTCGTTGCGCGTTTACTGCAATATCCAGAACCTGTACACATTCACCAAGTATAAGGGTTACGACCCCGAAATCGGTGCCTACAACCAGCAAGTGCTGCTGCGCGGTGTTGACTACGCCCGCTATCCGTCTCAGCGCATGTTTACATTTGGTCTGAATATAAGCCTATAAAATTCATCTAACACATTTTGAATTTAGAAATATGAAACTCAACAAATATATCATCGGACTGGCAGTGTTGCTCGGCGCCACATCATGCGGAGAGGATTTCCTTAACAAGGTCCCCGACGGCGAGTATGTGGAAGATAACTTCTATGCCTCAGATGACGCGGTTGCCGCGGCAACCGCACCGCTTTATAACCGCGCATGGTTTGACTATAACTCTCGTGCCATATGGATGCTCGGCAGCATGCGAGCCAACGATGTCTACTCGCCGTATAACTCGCCGCAGTTCGCTCTGTTTACGGTCGATGCTCTCAACGGTGATCTTACCAATGCCTGGCAGGGCCTGTTCTCGGTAGTGACTATGGCCAATGCGACTATCGGCAATGTCAACAGCAAGTGTACCGCCGATGTCACACCCCGAGCCAAGGAGGCTGCCATAGCCGAGGCTCGCCTCATGCGTGCCTGTGCCTACTATTATGCCGTACATGTGTGGGGTCCGGTAATACTCTTTGAAAACAATCAGGATGTGGTTGATAACCCCGTGCGTCCCCGCAACTATGAAGAGGATGTATTCAAGTTTATCATACGCGATCTTGAGTTTGCAGCCGAGAAACTGCCCGAGACACCATCGGCCAAGGGCCGCGCAACCTGCTGGAGCGCCAAAGCTATGCTTGCCAAGGTTTACCTGAGCCGCTCGGGTTGGGATAAATCACAGCGCGACGATGCCGACCTTGAAAAGTGTAAGGAATTGTGCCTCGACGTGATACAGAACAGCGGTGCCGAGCTTATGGCCGACTATCATGACCTGTTCAAGTATCGTCACAACAACAATATCGAGTCGTTGCTGCAGCTCCAGTGGTACGCATCGGCCGACGGTCCCTGGTATGTAAAGAATACGCTTAACTCCGACTTGTGTGGCGATCCCAAGATGATGGAAGGCGTGGCATCGTGGAGCGCATTGAATCCCGGCGCCGATATGCTCATGCAGTATCGTTATACCGGAAGCAACGGAAAGGAGAAGTGGGAAACCATACGCCGTGACGCCACTTTTGCCACTCCCGGTGTGTATTATGATTATATAGGTATCGCCAACGGCGGTTATACCTATACCGGCAATTCGTCGGTAATCAAGAAGGGTGTTCCCGGCGGCCCCAACGATGATAACGACGGCTTCGTATCGGACATGAACTCGCCCCTGAACACTTACATCATCCGTCTGGCCAATGTCTATCTCACTTATACCGAGGCTTGTCTTGGCAACAAGGAGTCGATTTCGGGCGACGATATCCGCTATTTCAACGCGCTGCGCCGTCGTGCAGGTATCGACGAGGCCAATACCGTCACACTCGACGATCTCATCCGTGAGAATCGTGTCGAGTTCTCTCTTGAGTATCAGAACTGGTATTACATGATCGACCTATACAAGTGGAAACCCGAAAAGATGCTGGCATACTTCAACAATCAGTATCGTGGTTACACCTGGGACGAGATAGCCATAGGCGACAATCAAGAAATTTCATTCGTTTCGAGCGGTGATGACTGGAAAACGTATGTCGAGACACCGTTTGGTCCCATTATCGAGCCTAACATTAAGGCTGCGGTTACGGCCGGTAATGTATTCCTGCCTTATCCCGAGACCGACGTTATTCAGAACCCGCTACTCAGAGCCGAACCGGAACATTATATATTTAACGATTAATAATTCTGTATCATGAACCGAATTTATATACTGTTGGCAGTTCTGTTTGCCAATATCACACTATTTTCGCTCGCATCATGTTCGGACGATGACAACGGCGGTGGCCAGCCGGTCATCGAATGCGTGCGCACGACCGATCCTGAACTTGCCGACTCTACATTCACCGATGCTACCGTGGGCCAGCTTATAATGATTCAGGGTACCAATCTTCACAACGCCGTGCATGTT
The DNA here is from genome assembly GCA_947386115.1 of uncultured Muribaculaceae bacterium. Lineage (GTDB taxonomy): Bacteria > Bacteroidota > Bacteroidia > Bacteroidales > Muribaculaceae > JAAVFS01. Next base: position 7,120 of record CANDNO010000081.1, on the reverse strand, counting down.
TACATCAATGGCCAGGATGTGTACTTCAATAGTAATTACAATACTTCGACCCATCTCATTGTGACTATTCCCCAGGATCTTATTGTTCGCGGAGTCGACGATTCCATTCCATTGGAGATAAGAGTCGAGACAACCCACGGTACTGCTGTATATGATTTTCATGTTATAGCCGGTTACCCCTCGCTGGAGTTGTACAAGGCCGATCTCCCAATCAATGCTGACGGCATTCCCGAGATGGTTCCCGGCCAGGAAGTCACCCTTGTGGGAGAGTTACTGCATGAAATCGAGAAGATTTATGTAACCGATCTCGACACTGTGCCTCTGTTTGAGATCACCGAGTATGCCCTCAATGCCGACCGTACCGAGATAAAGCTCAGAATGCCGGCCAATCAAATCCCCGATTATGGTATCTATATGGTTGAATGCTATGCCGGTACTGCTTATTGCGGATTCTCCAAGTCGCCTATGGAGCCGGAAATCTTCGACGTGTCGACTGATATGCCCATACCCGGCCAGAAGGTTGTTATCTATGGTAAGTATCTCACCAATCTCACGAGTGTTAACCTCGGCGGCGAGATTGATATCGATCTCACACAGGTAGTGGAAAATGACGCTATGACCGAGCTTGTGTTCATTATGCCCGATGAATTGCCCGGTGAGGATTCCAACGGATTGCTTTCTGTCTCGACTCTCGGTGGCAAAGCTACACTGCCGTTCTACCGTTACGAGTGGATCTACGAGGACTTTGACGGCCACGGAACCCCCATGGCCTATGGTTGGGGTACCAATCACTTCGGTGGTAATCCTACTTGGGGCTGGTCGCCCATTCCCGATACATGTCCTATCACGAAATCGTCGGGAAGCTATATATACTTCGATGGCGTGACTTGCTGGTGGGACCACAACCTTACAATCAACTCAAAGGCTGCTCCCGAGGGAATCGATGCCTCGACCCCGTTGAGCGATATCGAATTGCGCTATGAGGTTTATATGCACGAGCCTTTCACAGCAGCTTCAAGCATGACCTCGACAATCAAAATTTTCGGTCGCGAGAAAAAGGATATCGCTATTGTTGACCGTGTTACCGGTCAGCTCATGCCGGGCGAGTGGATGTCGGTGGCTATACCCATGACCGAGTTTGCCCCCGATGCTGCAACCTACGGTGATCTCTGTAAGTCCGATACCGGCGGTGATAACTTCACTATATTCCTTGGATATGACAATACCGGCGATAATGTGATAATTGCCTACGACAACTTCCGTTTCTATATTAAAAAACAGTAATCAGATATGAAACATCTTTTTAAATATAAATCAGGACTATGGCTTTTCATGGGCCTGCTGTTCTCGACCGTTGGGCTGGTTTCATGTTCGGACGATGACGATGTGTTCGTTCCCGACGGTCCTGTTACCCTGACATTGACCTGCAACGGGTCAGAACTCACCGATCTTGATTTCGGCTCTTACGGCGGCAATGCGCTGGTGACACTCGAATCCAACGCTCCCTGGGAGATTGTCAAGTCGGAGAATTCTGACTGGCTCGTGCTCTCCAACCGTTCGGGCGATCCTACGATCACCAACACTCCGGGCAAGGAGGATGAACCACGTTATATTAAGATCACTGCCGAGCGTCTTGGAAAAGGTGAGACACGTTCTTGTACCGTAACCTTCAAAGCGCTGGACAAGGTCAAGAGCATAACAGTGACCCAGAAACAGGCGCTTTCGGCCGACGATTCGGGCTGGGAGTCGGCTGTGGCAGCCAGCCAGAAAATGGGCTCAGGTATCAATCTCTACAATACACTTGACGCCTGTGGCGATTGGTTTGACTGGGACGATATCGTCGCAGCCGAGACATGCTGGGGACAGCCCCTTGCCACGCAGGGTTGGTTCGATGCCGTTGCAGCAGCCGGATTCAAGGGCGTTCGCGTTCCTGTAACCTGGTATCTCCACATGGACGAGAACTGGAAGGTCAAAGAGCCTTGGATGAACCGTGTCGAGGAGGTCGTGAACTATGCTCTCAATGCCGGGTTGTATTGTATCCTTAACGTTCACCACGATACGGGAGGCGGGGATCACGCCTGGTTGTGTGCCGACATGAATAATATCGAATCGATATCCGAGAAATACGCCGCTTTATGGACTCAGATTGCTAACCGTTTCAATAAATATGGCGAGAAGTTGATCTTCGAGGGCTATAACGAGATGCTCGACGCCCAGCACTCATGGGTTGAGCCGGTTGAAGGTGGTTATGAGGCTGTTAACGTGCTCGCACAGAAGTTTGTCGATACGGTTCGCGCTACCGGCGGCAATAACATGCACCGTAATCTTATCGTCAATACCTATGGCGGTGGCGGAAGCAAGACGCGTCTTGATAATTTTGTTCTTCCCGCCGACCAGATTCAGGGTCACATCATGCTGGAGGTTCATAATTACACTCCTGCCGACTTCTCCAATCTCAATGGTACGCTCGACGATCTGCCCGATGAAGAAATGCCTTTATGGACACGTGAATTCGAGTATATGTTGAGAAACGAACTTGACCTGCTCATTGAGTTCTCTAACACAAACGGCGTTCCTGTGGTAATAGGCGAATGTGGTGCTTATGACCGTATCGAGGATGAAGAGAAGGCCAAATACGGTACTTTCATCAGAACCTACACAAGCGAGCGTGCCGATATCAACGTGTTCTTCTGGGGACAGCTCATCGACCGCACCACCTATGAGCAGCTTTATCCCAAGTTTATAAGCGCATTTACAGGCCAAACTAACTGATTTAAGGTAATATAGGTTTGAGTTTTTAGGCCGTGGAATTTTGAGCCTTGCGCCGCGCGAGCAGTCGGGTGGCGCGGGCCCGAAATTCCACTTTTTTAACGATTAATAGCGATGAATTATAAGAATATTTTTGCGTCAATTTCCCTTGTGCTCTGTTTGAGTGCACATTCGGCTCCCAGATTTGAGGCCACCGGAAACGGCGTTAAAGCGCGGATAGGTGAAGTTGAACTTAATGTCAGCTTCTACACTCCATCGACAGTGAGAATCGAAAAGTGTCTTGCCGGCAATGATTGCGCGGGTGAGAGCTATTCGGTGATAGCCGAGCCCGGGGAGGTGAAGCTAAGCCGAAGCGAGACTTCCGGCCGGTATGTGATGAAATCGGAGAGTCTTAAAGTTGAAATTGACAAGTCGGCAGGTCTTGTTTCGTTCTATACACGTGGTGGCAAGTTGTTGACAAAGGAGACTTTGCCGGCCGAGTTCAGACCGGTCGAGTACAGCAACAAGCCCACACTTGCCGTCGAGCAGTCATTTTCGATAGAACGTGATGAGGCCGTGTATGGCCTTGGAAATCTCGAGCATGGCATGTTGTCACAGCGAGGCCTTACCCGTGCGCTTTTCCCAAGCAATATCGAGGATGGCATTCCGCTCATGCAGACGTCCAAAGGCTACGGTATCTTCTGGGACAATTATTCGCCAACCACTTTTAGCGATAAGGGGGACCGCTTTCTGTTTTTCTCGGAGGTAGGGCCCGGTATAGACTATTATTTTATGTATGGCGGCAATGCCGATGGCGTAATCTCCGAGATAAGGCATCTTACCGGCGACGTGCCTATGTTCCCGTTGTGGACCTACGGTTTCTGGCAGTCGCGTGAGAGATACAAGAGTCAGGAAGAGACTGTGGGTGTTGTCGAGGCCTACCGTAAGCTTGGTGTACCTCTTGACGGCATTATTCAGGACTGGCAGTACTGGGGAAACAATTACCTGTGGAATGCCATGGAGTTTATGAACCCCGAGTTTAACCGTCCGCAAAACATGGTCGATACGATACATGATATGAATGCTCATGTGATCATATCTATATGGTCATCTTTTGGTCCGCAGACTAAGCCTTATGCTTAGCTCAGTAAGGAAAATCTCCTTTTTGACATAGCGACATGGCCACAGTCGGGCATAGCCGATTGTTGGCCGCCGCGTATGGATTATCCGTCGGGGGTAAAGGTATATAATGCCTATAGCCCGCGGGGTAGGGATATCTACTGGGATAACCTGCGCCGGCTGCATGAATTTGGAATGGATGGATGGTGGATGGACTCGACCGAGCCCGACCATTATGACGGTAACATGGACTTCGAGACCGGAGCCGGCACCTTCCGCAAAGTGAGAGGAGCATATCCTTTGCTCACGGTGGGTGGAGTCTATGACCATCAGCTTGCCTGTGACAGTACGAAGCGCGTGTTTATACTCACGCGTTCGGGCTGGGTGGGGCAGCAAAGATATGGTTGTAACGTGTGGACAGGCGATGTTGCCTCGTCGTGGGACATGCTGCGGAAACAGATACCGGCCCATCTCAACTTTACAATGACCGGTAACCCAAATGTTAACTCCGACCTGGGCGGGTTCTTCTGTGGCAGCTATAACACTAACGGGAAGAAAGCTTATGACAATCCGTTGTTCAGGGAACTGACGGTGAGGTGGACGCAGCTGGGCGTGTTTACACCCATGATGCGCTCTCACGGTGCCGACTGTCCGCGCGAGATATACTATTTTGGCAAGAAAGGTGAGCCTGTGTATGATGCGCTGGAAGAGGCAATACGTTTGCGCTATGCATTATTACCCTATATATACTCGTTGTCGTGGGATGTAACATCGGGCCGCTCGAGTTTCATGCGTGCGCTCGTCATGGATTTCCCGTCCGATAAGAAGGGGCATGACTGCGCCTCTGAATTCATGTTCGGCAAGTCGCTTCTTGTGGCCCCGGTGTTAAATGCCTGTTATACCCCCGAGACTGTTATAGATATTGATGAGAACTCGGGATGGGATAGAAAAACGGCCGAAAACGAGTTGGTAGCTGACAATGTGGACTTTATGGTACCTCATAAAGTGAGCGTTTACCTCCCGGCCGGGACAAGCTGGTGTGATTTTACAACCGGTAAAAAATATAAGGGCGGGACAACTGTCGAGATTTCCGCGACGATTAAGACCATTCCTGTTTTTGCTCGTGCCGGCAGTATAATACCTCTGGGTCCCGATGTGCAATATGCAGCCGAGAAACCTTGGAATGACCTCGAGGTAAGAGTCTATCCGGGTGCCGATGGTGAGTTCACCCTTTATGAGGATGAGGGCGATAATTACAATTATCAAAAAGGTATGTATTCGACGATTGCCATGACTTTTGATAATGGCAAGAAGACGCTTACGATAAATGACCGTGAGGGTGCTTTCCCCGGCATGCTCGAATCGAGAACATTCCGCGTTAAGGATATGTCGACCGGTAGCGTGTATAATGTTGACTATAAAGGTGAAAAGACTTCAGTCAGGTTTGACCGTTAATCTATTTTTAAGGAGTTGTTTGTATAAATTAGCAGGGGCATGCCATTACGACATGTCCCTGCATTGATTTTTTTTCGGTTGTGTGAAGTGCCCCCGCTCTATTGAGGGTATCGTGTTTTATTTGCGGGCTTTGAGCTTTTCGAGCTGACGTTCGAGAGCTTCGAGCGCGAGGTCTACGGCTTCTTCAAACGTGTCGGCAGTCTTGTCGGCCACGACGTCGTCTTGCTGTGGAACGGCTATCTTGATTATAGCCTGCTTGTTCATTGCTGTCTCGGGCTTTACGACCTTGAGGGTTATATCGATGAGCGATACGGTGGTGAAACGACGCACGAGGCGCTCGGCTTTGCGGTTGATGAAATCGACGAGCTTCTGAGATGCGTCGAAGTGAATGGCTTGAATTCTGATATCCATAATCTAACTTTTTTTATGAGCACGTGGATGTGCAAGTTGATAATTGTGTTTAAGTTCGCGGTATGTGAGATGGGTGTAAACTTGTGTCGTACTTAGCGATGTGTGTCCCAGGAGCTGTTGCACGGCAGTGATGTCGGCGCCGTTGTTGAGCATGTCGGTGGCGCAGCTGTGGCGCAGCACGTGGGGGCTTAGCTTGGGTGCGTGGGCGTGGCCGGTGAGGGTGTTGTGTACGATGCGTTCCACCAGCATGGGGTATAACGGCAGCCCTCCGGGACGCACGAAAAACAGTTCGGGAAGTCCTATGGTTTCGTTTCGTCGCAGGCGGCGGTACAAGTCAATCATCTCTTTAAGTTCGTTGCCAAAAGGTACGATTCTTTCTTTATTACGCTTGCCCAATACCTTTAGTTCACAACGTGCGGTATCGACGTTGACGTCTTTTAATCCTATGAGTTCGGCGCGCCTCATGCCGGTGGTGTATAACATGAGGACTATCAGCCTGTCGCGTGTGGCTAAGAAATTATCGCGATCGAACGGCATGTCCAACAATTCCTTTGTTTCGAGCGGGCGTATGAACGATGGCAGCGGTTTGTCGGGCTTGGCGAGGACTATGTCGGCGGCCGGATTGTGGTCGATGTGGCCCGAGCGCATAAGGTACTTGTAGAATGACCGCAGGGTGGTAACTTTGCGGCGGAGCGTGCGCGGGGTATCTCCGTTGCTGCTGAGATGGAGCACCCATTGGCGTATGTCGGCGGTCACGACGTCGAGGGGATTGAATTGCTCCGGCTGCCCGTCGGTCGACCACATGCGCCACTGCTCGAGATCGGTCTTATAAGACAAAACGGTGTGAGCCGAGTAATTCAGCTCACACCGTATATATGTTAAAAAACCGTCTATAAACATAGCAAGTAGTTTTGCTATGCAAGTTAGGGGTTAATTATGAGATGTGCAAATAAATTCGGGTAAAAATCACCTCCTCTCAAGAAATGTTGTGTCCTTTAACGGGTGCGGGGCGTGAGATTACTCCTCGACGCTGCGCAGTTTCTGAACGTAAACGGCCTTCATCATTTTCTTGCGGTTGGCTACCGAAGGCTTCTCAAATGCCTGACGGCCACGCAGTTCTTTAACGATGCCGGTTTTTTCGAATTTACGTTTGAATTTCTTGAGGGCTTTCTCGATGTTCTCGCCTTCTTTTACTTGTACGATGATCATTTTTTTGTTCTTAAAAGTTAGATAGTTAATACTTGCTTTAAATGCGGGGCAAAGGTAGGCAAAATTTCCGTGACTGCAAAGTGTTTTCGCGAATTTTTAGAGTGTGTTATTAAACATGCTCTTATTTGCAGGTTCAACTGGCAAGTGCAAAATTAGCGATTTGTTTGAAGAATTCGGT
>CANDNO010000080.1 GCA_947386115.1 uncultured Muribaculaceae bacterium | reverse complement strand
AGCACCTGACTGTTAATCAGGGGGTCGTTGGTTCAAGCCCATCCTGAAGCGCAATGTAAAACCAATCAAGCGGGTTGACAGCAACAATGTCGGCCCGCTTTTTTATTATTAAACAAGCTCTTAGACCCGGCTTTCACTATGGATAAGAAAACAATATGGGATCTCGACCGCCCTGACGTCGACGCCTATCGCGAAACGCCCAAGCTGCCCATCGTGGTGGTGCTCGATAATATCCGCTCGCTCAACAACATAGGCTCGATATTCCGCACGAGCGACGCTTTCCGCGTCGACCACCTTTGTCTGTGCGGCATCACGGCAACGCCCCCCTCGCCCGAGATTCACAAGACCGCGCTCGGCGCCGAGGAATCGGTCGAGTGGCGCTACTACCCCTCGACGCTCGACGCCATCGCGGCACTCAAAGCCGCCGGATATCTTATCGTAGTCCTTGAGCAGGTGAAAGGCAGTGTTGACCTGCGCCGGCTAAGCTATCCCGCCGGAGCCCGAGTGGCCATCGTGGCCGGCAACGAGGTCGACGGAGTGGCCCAGGAGGTGGTCGACGCCGCCGATATGTGTGTCGAGATACCCCAGGAAGGAACCAAACACTCCCTCAATGTATCGGTTTCGACCGGGCTGCTGCTCTGGGAAACCTATAAGCTTTGCAAAAGAGACCTATAAGCTTTGCAAAAATTGATTATCTTTGTACCCTCGAGTCGAATAATTCATCACACCCTATGCCTCACGACAAGTTAATGCTCATAATCAATCCCATCTCGGGCACTGCCGGAAAGGCCGGACTTGCCGAGATGGTCGTCAACCGCCTCTCGCCCCTCGGTTATGATATCGACGTGCGCTACACCACGTGCCGTGGTGATGCCACGCGCCTTGCCCGCGAGGCTGTCGACGGTGGCTATGTGGGTGTGCTTGCAGCCGGAGGCGACGGCACCATCAACGAGACCGCCCGCGCGCTTTGCGGCACCGACGTCGCCCTGGGCATCATCCCGGCCGGCTCGGGCAACGGCCTCGCCCGCCACATAGGCATACCCATCGACCCCGAGTTGTCGCTTGGCGTCATCGAGCAGCAGCACATCGAGGCGGTCGATTACGGCACCGTCAACGGGTCGGAGTTCTTCTGTACTATGGGGGTCGGTTTCGACGCCGCCGTGAGCCACCGCTTCGCGAGCAAACACCGTCGCGGCAAGCTCATGTATGTCAAGAGCGCCATCGACGAGTACTCGGGGTATAAGCCCGAGACCTACACCTTGAGCGCCAACGGCGAGCTCATCACCGAGAAAGCCTTTATCATCGCAGTCGCCAACGCGTCGCAGTACGGCAACAACGCCTACATAGCCCCCGAGGCCTCGATTACCGACGGCCTCCTCGATGTTACTGTCATTCATGCCGGTAACCCGCTCGAGACAGCACGCATGGGCATCGATATGATGACAGGTTATATTAATAAAAATATGTTAATAGAGACCTTCCGCACCCCCGCCGTAGCCATCTACCGCGAGGCCGCAGGGCCGGCTCATATCGACGGAGAGCCGGTTGAACTTGGCTCCATACTCGATATAAAGTGCCACCGCCACGCCCTCAAGGTCTTCACATTGCGCCACAAACCCGCATTCAAGCCCCTGCTCACACCCATATCTTCTACGTTGAGCGACTGGCGCATAATGCTTCGCCACATCTTCCGCTAACCGGTGTGGCCGCAGGCACGTGAAGTGCAGGCCATGCCCGCCCGAGTGTTAATTGGAATGAGGGGTTTTAACGAGCCTCATTAAAGAATTTTAACTAAAATTTTCTCAATTTTACTCTTAACCGTTGTAATTTTGCAACACTGTCCGGGTGCGGACACATGTGACCTAACAACAATTTGTAAATATAAAGTGACAGCCTGGTATAAGGCTCCTGTTTAATTCTCAAGCCTTAAATAATAATAAATACCTTTCATTAACCAATCAAAATCATTATGCAGAAAGTACATTTCTTTAGCAAATGCACTATGGCGCGGATTGCCTTGGTAGCGATCTTTGCCTTCGTGAGCCTTTCGGCTCTCGCGCAAAACAAGGTGAGCGGTACCGTGACCGACAAGGCCACCGGCGAGCCTCTCACTGGCGTTACTGTCCTTGAGAAAGGAACCTCAAACGGTATCGCAACCGACTTTAACGGAAATTACACAATTTCTGTGGGAACGGGTAAAGCACTTGTATTCAGCTATATAGGCTATAAGACTGAAGAAGTTGTAGTTAACTCTTCGGTCGTGAACGTCCAGATGACCGAGGACGCCGCCATGCTCGACGAGGTGGTAGTAATCGGTTACGGCACAATGCAGCGTAAAGACCTCACCGGTTCTATCTCGACTGTAAACGCCAAGGACCTCAACGTAGGTATCTATACCGATCCCGCCCAGATGCTTCAGGGTAAGGTTGCCGGTCTGTCGATCGTTCAATCGAGCGACCCCAACGCCGGTACTACCTCTATAACCCTTCGCGGTGCCTCTACTCTTAATGGCTCAACCTCTCCTCTTTATGTGATCGACGGTATACCCGACGCCGATCTCTCGCTCATCGCTCCCAGCGACATCGAGTCGATCGACGTACTGCGTGACGCTTCGGCTACCGCCATCTACGGTTCTAAGGCTGCCAACGGTGTTATCATCGTTACCACCAAGCGCGGTAGCAACGGCCCTGCCCGCGTAACCTACAGCGGCTACGTATCGTGGGAGAAGTCGTTGAACAATCTCAAGATGATGACCGGCGACCAGCTGCGAGAGTATGCCAAGCAGGATGCTTCGCTCACACTCCCCAATGACCTCGGCTACAATACCGACTGGCAGGACGAGGTGCTCCGCACAGGTTTCGCTCATAATCACAACTTCGCTATCTCGGGTGGCAACGAAAAGACCCGCTATGCCGCCAGCGTGAACTACATGGAGCGTGACGGTGTAGTTCGCGGTACCAATATGGATCGTTTCATAGGTCGTTCGCTCGTCGAGACCTCGATGCTCAAGGATCATCTGAAAGTTACCCTGCAGGTAAACGGTAGCATTTCTAACCACCAGGGTGTACCTACCGGCAGAACCGGTGAATCGGTTCTTGATGCCATGTACTACTTCTCGCCCCTCGTGCCCGTACGCAATGAGGACGGCAGCTGGTATGAGGGAACATATGCCTCACAGAACTACAACCCTATGTCGATGATTAACGAGGACCGCTCTAAGTCACAGAGCAAACGTATCGATTTCACCGGCAAGTTCAATCTTAAGATTATCGACGGTCTCTTCCTTAACGGTAACTTCAACTACCTTAACCACCAGTGGGATTATAGGGATTACTACTCGACCAAAACCCAGCTCGCTTCAAAGAAAGCCCGCCACGGTGAGGCTTCGCGCGAGACATCCGAGTCGACCCACAAGCTTATGGAACTCTATGCCAACTATGACAAGAAGTTTGGAGAGGACCACAAGCTCGGTCTCATGGCCGGTTATTCATGGGAGGAATGGAAGACCAACGACGGCTTCGGTGCCCGTGGCTACAACTTCTATGATGACCTCCTGGGCTGGAACAACCTTGGCATGGCCAACAGCTATGATACTACACCTATGTGGTCACGCGACATGTCGACCAAGCGTATGATCTCTTACTACGGTCGTGTCAACTACTCATTCAAGAGCAAATATCTGCTTCAGGCAGCTGTTCGTCGTGACGGTGCTTCATCATTCGGTAGCAACAACAAGTGGGCAACATTCCCCTCGGCATCTGTTGCATGGCGCCTTAGCGAGGAGAGCTTTATCAAGGATCTCGGCATCTTCAATGATCTTAAACTTCGCGCCGGCTGGGGCCAGAGCGGTAACTCGGCAGGCTTTGATGTCTACACTTCGCGCTTCTTCTATAAATGGCTCGACAACAAGACATTCCCCTACTACGATCCCGCTACCGGCAAGCAAGAGTACTACAAGACTCTGACCGCCGCACGCAACCAGAATGACAACCTCAAGTGGGAGACCACTACAATGCTCAATATCGGTCTTGATTTCGCATTCTTCAACGGCCGACTCAACGGTACCATCGAGTATTATAACAAGGATACCAAGGACATGATCTTCGACTACAAGGTATCGACCGTCCACTACCCCTACGAGTGGATGACAGCCAACGTGGGCAAGATGAACAACCGCGGTATTGAGGTTACCATCAATGCAGTACCTGTACAGACCAAGGATTTCACATGGTCGACAACACTCAACCTCACCCACAACCGCAACGAGCTTGTCAAACTGTCTAACGGCGAGTTCACCAAGAACTTTGACGACCGTCTCAAACCCGACCTCCCCGGCTGGGATACATGGTTTATCCAGAGACTGATGGAGGGCGAGCCCGTGGGTACATTCTACATGTGGGAGTGGGCCGGATACGACGATGAGGGTCGCTCGGTATTCTACAAGCAGGATACTGAGAACGGTGGCCGCCTGCGCGACGAGAACGGTGAGTTCGTGACAACCGACAACCCCACCAACGACGACCGCGTGAAGAAAGGCAGTGCCCAGCCTAAGCTCCAGATGGGTTGGAACAACGAGCTCCGCTTCAAGAACTGGACTCTTAACGCCTTCTTCCAGGGTACATTTGGTAACAAGATATTCAATGCTACCCGTGCCTACTACAGCAACGTGGGTAACGTAGCCGTAGGTAAGAACGTGCTTGCCGACTGCTGGACCGAGCAGAAAGTTACCGATACCCGCGCCCAGGCTCCGAGTGACCGTTACCTCGAGAACGGTAGCTACTTCCGTCTCGCATCGCTCACACTGGGTTATACCTTCAACAACTGCTTCGACGGCTGGATCAACAACCTCCACCTCTATGCAACATGTAACAACGTGTTCACTATCACCAAGTATAAGGGTATCGATCCCGAGATCAACCTCGGCGGTCTCGAGCCCGGATGGGATGCACGTACCAACCGTTACCCCCGCACACGCCAGTTCATTGTAGGTGTAAACATTAATTTCTAATGATTTAAGATGGATACCAATATGAAATCATATATCAAATTTCTTTCACTCGGTGCTCTTCTTGTAGGTTCGACTGCCTGCACTGACCTGGATGTTGATCTCGAAAACCAGTACACCGAGTTCCCTGAGAACCCCATTGCCAGTCTTGGTAAGTATCAGGCATGCTATACATACTTCCAGAATGTACTTTCACGTGACTATAAGGAGCAGATTGTACTGGCGAGTGACGAGTTCTTCCCTGTATCGTTCGGCGCTGATTATCGTGATGTACGTTATTCGACCCCGTATCTGCACATGACCAACGCCGACAACTGGTTCAACTCGTCGACTTTCACGGCCATGACTTCGGGTATAGTGTATTGTAACAATGTTATTTTGGAACTTAACGGAGGTAAACCTACAGAGTATGTTGCAGCTGCGGCTCCTGTACGTGCTGTACGTGCTTTCTACCATTTCATCCTCATGGATGTATACGGCGATGTGCCTATCATGGATTACAACCGTGAAGAAGGAGTCGCTATTGAGCGTATGCCCCGTGCCGAAGTGGCCAAGTTTATAGAAACTGAACTTCTCGATATTATGGACGACCTGAGTGAGGAGCATAATCTCAATACCTGGGGCGGCCCCAACAAGTGGATGGCTAAGGCTCTACTTGCCAAGCTGTATCTTAACTGGGGAGTATACACCAGCGATATAACCTCTGTTACAAATGACACACCCAATCCTAAACTAAATGATTGTGTGAAAGTCTGTGACGATATCATAGCATCGGGCATCTTCGAGGTAGGACGCGGATATCGTAAGAAATTCTTCCCCGACAACAAGATGAACAACAAGGATTTCATCTATTCAACAGCCTACAATATTGATAACGGACATGACTGGGATCGTTACTTCCAGTTCCGCCAGAACAAGAATGGTGGCAACTCATATTGGGGTTTCCCCCTGTCTCAGTCGTGCGGTGGTAATATCCGCGTCAATCCCTACATGGTTGACCTGCTCCAGGCACTTCCCGGTGACGAGCGTGCCAAGACCATCATAGGCGGTGATATCTACCTGTTCGACCCTGCCAATTATGAATTGACAAGCGAGCGTTTTGAATATAAAGGTAGCCCTGTTTCGTTTACTAAAGAAATTACCCTTGTTAGCGCCGATATCGATATGAGTGTCACAAAAGATATCAATGGATGGTGCTCGGGTTATGAGTGCGTTAAGTATCCTATCGATAATCGATATAATACTCATGGCCGTAGACAGACCAATGATATTCCAATCTTCCGTTATGCCGACATTTTGCTGACAAAAGCCGAGTGCATACTGCGTGGCGCTACTGCCACAAACGGTGCAACCGTTGCCGGTCTCGTTGACGAGGTTCGTGACTGCTCGGGCGCTCCCCATGTAAGCGGTAATTTCGGACTTCAGGATCTTCTTGATGAGCGCGGCCGCGAGTTCTTCGCCGAGCTATGGCGTCGTAATGACCTCATACGTTACGGCCAGTTTGAGAAAGAGCGTCACTATGTCAAGGAAATTAATCCCAATGCATTGACCGATAAGACAAAGCGCCTGTATCCCATCGGTACCGATGTGATGAACACTAACACTAACTGGACACAGAACCCCGGTTATTAATCAATCTTTTTGGCTAAGAGAGCCGTGCGGCTACCAAGCCGCCGGCCTTTAGTATAGGTTATAGGAAAGGCTGCCCCGGGCAAAGAGTTGCCCGGGGCAGTTTTGTCCTACACCGTTTAAGGTCTTTAAGGCCTTTAGGGGGAGATTTTGTGCTTTTTTATTGATGATTTTGGCTTGGGAGGAGATTTTGTCTACATTTGTGAATATTCTATGCCATGGAACAGCTTATACCTCACCGGGGTGACTACAAGAGTCTTCTTAGTTATCAAAAAACTGATGTTATTTATCGGTTGACATATTTTTTCTGTCAGAGGTTTTTACAGTCGAGTGATCGTACTGTGGATCAGATGATTCAGGCTGCACGTTCCGGTAAGCAGAATATTATAGAAGGCACTGCCGCGTCAAGCACATCGAGTAAATCGGAAATTTTTCTTTTGAATGTCGCTAAAGCGAGTCTTAAAGAACTTGTGGAGGATTATGAGGATTATATAAAGACGCGCGGTGGCAAAGTATGGGAGTTTGGAAGCAAGGAAAACAGCGCAATGCGGCGTTTGGGCCTACAGCACAGCGATGCCGATTATTTTGTAGATCTTGCATCGACTCGGTCGGGGCTTGTTGTAGCAAACATGGCAATAGTCTTGATTAAGCAGGCCGATTACTTGCTGTACAAGCAACTGAAACGCCTTGAGGAAGATTTCCTAAAGGATGGCGGTTTCAGCGAACGGATGTATCGCCTACGTAAAAAGAAGCGCGATGACGATAAGTAATCCCTAAAGCCCTTAAAGACCCTAAAGACTCTACTGCCCCGGCAGCGCAGTGCCGGCATGAGGTGGTCCGGGTGTTTTTTGGCAAAATGTTAGGGCGGGGCCGACGGTGGGCGAATTTTAGGGGTAAAAAGTTTGGGCGGATGGGAAATATCATATAAATTTGCTGCCAAATTTCCATAAAACCAAATATCATTATCATGAATACAAGCGTCAAAGAGCTCGAGAAAGTGGTAGTTCGATTCTCGGGCGACTCAGGCGACGGTATGCAGCTCGCCGGCAATATGTTCACTAATGTGTCGGCCGGCCTTGGCTGCTCAGTTTCTACTTTCCCCGATTATCCGGCCGAGATTCGCGCTCCGCAGGGTTCGCTGAGCGGCGTTTCGGGATTCCAGGTGAGCGTCGGCTCGGGTGTGCACACTCCCGGCGACCAGTGTAACGTGCTCATTGCCATGAATCCGGCTGCTCTGAAGCAAAATATCAAGTTCCTCGCGCCCGGTGGTGTGGTTATCATCGACATCGACACGTTCAAGAGCGAGGGCCTCAAAAAGGCTATGTTCGAGACCGAGGATGCCATCAAGGAGCTCGGCATCACTGCCCAGGTGGTCGAGGTGCCCATCACGTCGATGACCAAAGCTGCCCTGGCCGATACCGGCATGGATCTCAAGTCGATGCTCAAGTGCCGCAATATCCTGGCCCTGGGCCTGGTGTGCTGGCTGTTCGACCGTCCGCTCGACGCCGTAAAGCATCTGCTCAAGAATAAGTTTGCCAAGAAACCGGCTGTCTACGACGCCAACTGTCGCGTGCTCGATGCCGGCTATGACTACGGCCACAACATACACGCCTCGGTATCGACCTACCGTATCGAGACCGAGGACATACGCCCGGGTGTCTACACCGACATCAACGGCAACACAGCCACTGCATGGGGCCTTATCATGGCCTCGGAGAAGGCCGGACGTCCGCTCTTCCTCGGCAGCTATCCCATCACTCCCGCCACCGACATTCTGCATGAGCTCGCAAAGCGCAAGGATCTCGGCGTGAAAGCGGTGCAGATGGAGGACGAGATTGCCGGCGTGTGCTCGGCTATCGGCGCATCGTTTGCCGGAAATCTCGCTGTCACTTCCACTTCGGGTCCCGGCCTGGCGCTGAAGAGCGAGGGCATAGGCCTGGCGGTAATCGCCGAACTGCCTCTCGTGGTTATCGACGTGCAGCGTGGCGGTCCGTCGACCGGCCTACCCACCAAGACCGAGCAGACCGACCTTATGCAGGCACTTTATGGCCGCAACGGCGAGTCGCCCATCGTGGTGGTGGCTCCCGCTTCGCCCACCGACTGCTTCACGATGGCTTTCGAGGCATGCCGCATCGCCATCGAGCACATGACCCCCGTGATACTGCTTAGCGACGCATTCATAGGCAACGGCTCGAGCGCATGGCGTGTGCCCGATGCCGACGAATATCCCACGATACATCCGCGCTACGTGCCCGCCGAGCTGCGCGAGGCATGGAAGCCTTACATGCGCGACGAGGAGAATCTTGCCCGCTATTGGGCCATCCCCGGCACCGAGGGTCTTACCCACCGCCTGGGTGGTCTTGAGAAGGACTCGGCTACAGGCGCCATATCGACCGATCCTGTCAACCACGAGAAAATGGTCAACCTGCGCCGCCGCAAAGTGGAGCTCATCGCCAACGACATTCCCGAGCTCGAAGTGCTCGGCGACCCGTCGGCCGACACCCTGCTCGTGGGCTGGGGCGGCACCTACGGACACCTGCGCTCGGCTGCCGAGGAGATGTGCCGCGAGGGTGAGCCTGTGGCATTCGCCCAGTTCCGCTACATCAACCCGCTGCCCGCCAACACCCGCAAGGTGTTCTCGCAGTACAAGCGCGTGATAGTGGCCGAGCTCAACACGGGCCAGATGGCCGACTATCTCCAGGCCAAGATGCCCGAGATCAACATCAAGCGCATCAACAAGATCCAGGGTCAGCCCTTCATGATCCAGGAGGTAAAGGATGCAGTTAAACGTATTATTTCAGAAGCCAAAAACGCATAATAGCCATGGAAGAGAACAAGACATTTTGTGCTGCCGACTATAAGAGCAATCAATCAGTACGCTGGTGCCCGGGCTGTGGCGACCACGCTATACTCAACAGCCTCCATAAGGCTATGGCCACTGTAGGTGTGCCGCCCCACATGACGGCCGTAATCTCGGGCATAGGCTGCAGCTCGCGCCTGCCCTACTATATGAACACCTACGGCTTCCACACCATTCATGGCCGTGCGGCCGCTATCGCTACTGGCTTCAAGGTAGCCAATCCCGAGATGACCGTATGGCAGATTTCGGGCGACGGCGACGGCCTCGCCATCGGCGGCAACCACTTTATCCACGCCGTGCGCCGTAACATTGACATCAACATGCTGTTGTTCAACAACAAGATATATGGTCTCACCAAGGGTCAGTATTCGCCCACGAGCGACCGCGGCTTCGTATCGAAGTCGTCGCCCTACGGCACTACCGAGGACCCGTTCATCCCGGCCGAGCTGGTATTCGGCGCGCGCGGCAACTTCTTCGCCCGCTCTATCGACGTTGAACTGCAGACGTCGCAGGAGGTGCTTGTAGCCGCTGCCCGCCACAAAGGCGCTTCGGTTGTCGAGATACTCCAGAACTGTGTGATCTTCAACAACGGCATTCACAACTTCATCACCGACAAAGAACACCGTGCCGAGCGCACCATCCACCTGCGCCATGGCGAGAAGATGCTCTTCGGCCCCAACAACGAGCGCGGTCTCGTACAGGATGGCTTCCTGCTCAAGGCAGTCACCGTAGGTGAGGATGGCTATACGCTCGACGACGTGCTCGTTCACGACGCCCACTGCCCGAGCAACTTCCTGCACCAGCAGCTCGCTATGATGGACGGTCACGACCTGCCCCTGGCCGTCGGTGTTATCCGCGACGTCGAGGCCCCCGTCTACAACGACGAGGTGACCGAGCAAGTAGCCGAGGTGCGCGCTCGCAAAGGCTTCGACACCCTGCGCGACATGATTCTCGCCGGCGAGACCTGGGAAGTGAAATAAGCGCTGATGCGCTTAAGTATATGACGCTTTGCGCGTCAAGGATATAGCGCTCCGCGCCAAGTATAAGTCGCTTCGCGACTGGTATGAAGTACAGCATGCCGGCCGCGAAGCGCTGTATCCCACCCAGTTACCCTCGCATCGGTCGCACCGCGACATACACTTTTTGCGAAGCGAATATCCTTTTTGCGAAGCAAACTATCCTTTCGCGCAGCGAATATCCTTTTTGCGAAGCAAATTATACTTTTCGCGCAGCGATTATACTTTTTGCGAAGCAAAATATCCTTTTCGCGAAGCGAATATCCTTTTTGCGAAGCAAATTATACTTTTCGCGCAGCGAATATACTTTAATAATATGTTATTATCATGATTATAAACCTTCTTGTAGCTGCGATATTGTCGGCCGGACCTGTCGGGACGGTAGATACCCGCGTGGGTACTGCCCATAGCGAGACGCTCACAGCAGGCGTATTCGGCCGCAAGACCGAAGAGCTTGGACAGACACTCCCCGCCGTTGCCGCTCCTCACGGCATGAACCTCTGGACACCACAGACCCGCGACACCGAGCACAAGTGTGTCGCCCCGTATTACTACGCCGACACGCTCTTGCAGGGTTTTCGCAACAGCCACTGGATAGTGGGCGGCTGCACACAGGACTATGGTTCGTTCACCGTCATGCCTATGACGGGCAGCCTGCGCACCCGCCCCGACCTGCGCGCAACGCGGTTCAGCCACGATACAGAGGTTGCCACACCGTCATATTACAAGGTGGAGCTGCCCGACGAGCACATCGATGCCGAGATGACCGGCACATCGCGTGCGGCGCTGTTGCGGCTTGTCTACGACCGTCCCGGCGATGCCTGGCTGGTGGTCAATCCCAACAGCGACGAGGCACAGGCTACGATATCCGTCAACCCGCACACCGGGCGCGTGACCGGCACCAACCCCGTACACCGTATCTATCAGGGCAAAGGGGAGCCTGCCGGCTTCTCCGGCCATTTCGTGCTTGAAATCGACCGACCGATAACCGACTATGGCGTTTACCACGGCGATACGGTTCTTGCCGGCCTGAATGCCATCTCGATGAAACCCGAGGCGGGAGTGTTCCTGAAATATCATGTCGAGGCCGGCGATACGGTCACACTGCGTGCCGCATCATCGTTTGTCGACGTTGCAGGAGCTGTGGCCAATCTTGAAGCCGAGATAGGCAACCGGAGCTTTGACGACGTGCAAGGCGAGCTCGCGGCCCTTTGGAACCGTGAACTGGGGCGCATAGAAGTGGAGGGTGGCGACCCCGATGCACTCGCAATGTTCTACGGCGCTTTGTACCGCGCGAGTCTGCTGCCACGAGTAATCAATGATGTCGACGGCCGCTATATGGCGTTTGCCGGCAGCGGAGAAGTGTGCCGCGTCGAGCACGGACACAACATGTACGACGACTACTCGATGTGGGACACCTACCGCGCCCTGCACCCCCTTAAAGTAATCACCCATCCGGCCATGACGGCCGATATGATGCAGTCGCTCGTCGACAAAGGCGAGCAGGGAGGCTGGCTACCCATATTCCCATGCTGGAACAGCTATACGGCCGCCATGATTGGCGACCACTGCACCGTTGCCATTGCCGATGCCTGGGTAAAAGGAGTGCGCGATTTCGATATCGAGACAGCCTACAGCCTCATGCGACGCAACGCCTTCGAGCAGCCCGCTGACAGTCTCGAGTATCGCGACGGCAAGGGACGCCGCGCTCTCAACAGCTATCTGCGCTACGGATATATTCCTCTCGAAGACAGCGTGCCATGGGCCTACCACAAGCGCGAGCAAGTGTCGAGAACGCTCGAGTATGCCTTCGACGATTTCGCACTCTCCCGCATCGCACGCGATCTGGGTCACAGCGACGACGCCGACTCGCTCGAACGCCGCTCACGCAACTACCGCAATGTCATAAATCCCGCTACAGGATATGCCTGCGGACGCTACGCCGACGGACGCTGGGTCGACGGTCCCGAGGCCAACCCCTTCACATTTCAGCGATACATTACCGAAGGTGCGCCGTGCCACTACACCTGGTATGCACCCCACGACATCGACGGCCTCGTCAAGGCCATGGGAGGACGCCGGGCATTCAACTCGCGACTTGACTCACTGTTCGCCGAAAACCGCTACTGGCACGGCAACGAACCATGCCATCAGGTAGCATGGCTTGCAGCCCTCACCGGTGAGCCCGCCAAGACACAGCAGCGTGTGCGTCACGTGATGGCCACCGAGTATCTCAACCGTCCCGGCGGACTGTCAGGCAACGACGATGCCGGACAGATGTCGGCATGGTATGTCTTCGCCGCCATGGGATTTTATCCCGTCTGCCCCGCCCGCGCCGAGTATGTTATAGGCAGCCCTGCATTCGAGCGCACCGTGATACATCAGGAAAACGGCCTCGACTTCACTATAATAGCCCATAACGCAGGTCCCGACAACATCTATATCGAATCGATGAAACTCAACGGAGAGCCCTACGACAAACCAACGCTCTCGCATGCCGACATCCTGTCAGGTTCCACGCTCGAGTGCTTCATGACCTTGACACCCCCGGCCGCGCACTGATAATCCGCCACTTAAGAAATTCATCCCACCACGATTTAAACACATTAAAACAGAAAACGCAAAAAAAAATTTGCAC
>CANDNO010000079.1 GCA_947386115.1 uncultured Muribaculaceae bacterium | reverse complement strand
AGAATGAGTTATTCCTATCTCAAAGTTTTGCACTTCGATTTGGAATCTTCAAAATATTTAGGAATTATTTAATTTATAGCCTTTTAATAAAGCTCATCGTCGGCTACATAGCTACCGGGATCCTCATAACGTAAGATACCCTTCTGTGTCGAATCCCACAAATTACGATTATTGACATGTGAGAGTTCAAATGTCATGAAACCGTCGGTATTGCGCAGGCAAAGATAGGTAGCGTCAAGATTCTTAACCTCGTCAAGAGCATAGGCGGCAATCGAACCATAGCACTTGCAATCGCCCATAATGTATTTGTCCCACGACTGAACAAAATTCTCCACGCTCCACTCTGAGTTGGGATTATCCTTTTTCCAAACATTCTCAGAGTAGGCGCCTGTAACAAATACATCGAGAAGATCGGCAAATCCTGTGAGATGATAACTATCGGTGTACTGCGCTCCGCTGGGCTTGTAATTCTTGCTGGCCCAGTTCTGACCAATCGCATAACGCGAAGTCCAGTGAGCCGATGCCCAAAGGTGGATTTCGCAATCGGGATTAACGGCCTTCGCTGCAGTGCGAATGCGGCCGAGAAGCTCCGTAACCGTTGCCGAACGAAACTCGATCCACTTGGCAAATTTAGGACCGATACCTCCGGTTTCTGTGACAATCTCGGTAGGTAAAGGCTTGCTTTCACTCCAATACTCAACATAACCGTTGAGATCGATGTCACCCATTCCGTACCAGCCGTGGTCATTATTACAGTAACGCAGGTAGTCAAGGCTAATTCCTTTAAGTCCAGGGTACTTTGTAACAAGCTCGGTAACGATATCGACAACAAGCTGCTGAACCTCGGGTGAACGGGGCGTAAGCATCACGATGGGCTGATCGGGATCATCGGCGATATTAACCAATTTGTCTGGATCGTTCTCATCAGAACGTACCTGACACTTGTCATACCATTTATCGAGGTTGTCATAAACGAGACCTTGCTTGACCCCATCGGCACCGTGATGACCGAAACCGGTCGCTACGATAGAGGCAACTACATCGATATCAAGCTCCTTACATTTTTCAAGGAAGTATCCGAGATAGTCATCATAGTCGCGGGTAACAGTTTCTGTGCCGAAAGTATCACAATAGGGTAATATATCACTCTTGTAGAGTGCATGTCCGTTGCCTGGTTTAACGTCAAGATAGATCATGTTCATGCCATAATCCTTGATTTTCTTGAGCTCGGCGTCGATACCGGCCTTTGTCGCAAGCTTGCTGAAATTGGCATGGGCATCGATCCACATTGCCTTAGGCTTGATTGTAGGAGGCTCGGGTACGAGGTCGGGAGTAGGTGGCTCGGGAGCCAAGGCACCATAATCAATAGCGTCATCATCGCTGCAGGCAGTCAATGACATAGATGCGGCAGCAAATCCTATAATATATTTTCTTATATTCATTTTCATTACATTTAAAATGGATCACTAAATGCTATTCGTAGCATGAGAGCTTGAAAGTGTACATGCCATAACGGTCGGTATATCCTACGATATGTCCCTCACATTTTTCGGCATCCCAATACCAGTCGCTTGAACCTCCGAAACTCCATGCGACATTAACCGCATAGGCGATATCAGTGCCCGGATTACGTGTTGCGAGGTCGTCGATTTCAGCGACATCATTGTGCCACCACCATCCGGTGCCGGTCATGATAATCGAGTAATACTTACCGTTGATATACATTGCCGAGACATAGGGGCGACGGCCGCCACCGCGGGTAATTGAATTGCCCGTACCGGCCCACCAGTCGGTGTGCCATGCCATGGGATTATTGCCCTGACACACTGCCGGCATAGAGACCTTGGTCTTACCGCTGTAAGTGTTGGCATATACCTTCACACCCCAGGCCGCTCCTGCATTAAGCTCTGTATCGCCAACTACATAGCTCGATTTGGCATCAGGTTTAAGAGGCGATATCATCTGGAATTTATTACCGTCGGTGCTGGAATAACCGGTCTGGATAACCTCGGTCGAAATTACCTGACCATTTTCCATGTGTATCATGTAGTGATCACCGGTAGCACTGCGTGCGGCGTTACAGGTAATATTGACTGTACCAAAAATATCACCTGCGGCCTGAACATAGCTTGAACCATCAACAGTAGGACAGATGTCGGCATCGACGTGACACAACAACTTGGGAGCGTCAGAAAAACTCTTCCAATAGTATATATCGCCGGCACTGCCATTCTTAACAGCAGCAATGAGCACTCCGTTCCAATCTGATGTAATGGCACGAATCGATGAAATATTAATCGAACCTACATTAAGATTACCGGCCTGAGAAAGATCGGCCGCATTGAATACTTTCAATGACAGCTGCTCGTTTACAACATTCATAGATGCATCGCCAAACTGAGGATTGGAATACTGCGCAGCCAGCAACACAATATGGTCGTGACCGCAATAGGCAACATAACCGTTAAGGTCGCCATACTGTCGTGAATCGGAAAAACCGTAATTGCCCTGTTCACCGGGATAACCTAATTCGTCGAATTTCTTCTCATTGGTTTTCTGACCGCGAGTAAAGCCCATTCCAAACTCGACATGGTCGGTAAGGCCATGTGTAACGGTATAAACACGGCTTGTCTTGCCATCTTCAGATATAACAGTGTACTGAACGCCACCTTCCTGAGCAAAATTTTGCGGTTCGGTAGGGTCAGGGGTCACTGTCGCTCCCTTTGAAAGATAAAATTTTGGTACCACACCGTCAAGTTCCTCCACGGGATCAACTTCGGGGCTAAGCTGGATATAGATTGTATTACCATCCATACGCGAACGCCAGGTTGTGCCGGACTTGCCTACAACCGAAAAACAATCCTTATCATTGGACCCGAGTATGAAAGCTTGCTTTCCGTCTTCAGTGAACATATCGTCACTGCAGGATGAAAAACCCGCACCGATCGATAAAATACATGAAGAGAGAATTAATTTATATAGTTTCATAATATGATACATTTAATTAGTTATTCTACTCATAGATACCCATTATGCGGTATTTACGCACCGTACCTATACCCGAGGTGACTGATATCACCATGCCGTCGGGATGCTCTTCATCAACAAGAATGTTGTGACGCTTATAAGTAAGCGAAGGGGTAATAATCTCATCATAGGTGAGTGTAGCACGGAGGAACACAGCGGTGAGATCAAATTCCTTGCGCTGTTCGATAGGCACAATGAAAGTGATGACTCCCGAACCGCCCTCGGCTTCCTCGGCGGTGAAACCCTCCTCAAGAAGTTTACCGTTCTTGTCATATTCATAGATGGTTCCATTGATTGTAGGGTCATCAAGAGAATTGCGGTCGGCCATACATACCATGGCCGAGATGAGATTATTGGAGTGCACAAACTCAGGATCGGCATCACTACAACCCGTGAAACCGAAGCCGGTAAGCAATACCAATATCGCCAATAAATTATATTTAATCGTTTTCATAAAGTCATTAATTTAATGTTACCATCCGGGATTGTTGGTACAGAGCGGGTTGTTGGTGCGCTCGTTCAAAGGAATAGAAAAATACTTGTACTGTGAAGGATAAACACGATTCTTACCTACCTCACATGTAGAAACTTCGTAAGTAAACGACCCGTCGGCGGCTTTAACTATTTTGACACCATGAACCGACTGACCACCGATTACACTCTCGGCCAGATTCCAGCGACGGAGGTCCCAGAAACGGAATCCCTCGGCTGCAAGTTCTTTGGCTCGCTCGTCACGTATAAGTTTCATGGCATGCTCGTAGTCAGATACATCATTCACCGTTTTGTCAGGCAGGTTAACTCTGCGTCGCAGGAGGTTGATGCAGTCGAGTATCTTAGACTGGTTACCAATTATATCAAGATTGGCATATGCCTCGGCCTGGTTAAGAAGGACCTCTCCGTATCTCATTATAATGTCAGGCGTTGTGCTCTTATCGCCACTCTCGATAAAGTTGAAATTATCCTCCTGGAGGAACTTACGCAAGAAGTAACCTGTGCAGGTCTTACCGCCGGTCGATCCTGTACGTTTAAGCTCTACAAATCCGTCGACACCACCCACAAAAGTCTCGATTGTGCGTCCGCGCCATGCCTTGCCATTGTAAAGGATGGTCGACTGGAAACGGGGTTCACGGTCGGTGAAGGGATCGGCATGATTGGCGCTCCAGTCGTCCCAGCTGAAGGGAGTACCGTCTTTCCACTCATAAAGGTCGGCAAGCTCGGCGGTGGGCTGATGTTCGCCATAAGCGCCTGAAGCATTGAGGTTGGTATCACCTGCCGGACTTACAGAGTTGTCCCACAAGTGGAAAAGGTTGGCATTACCCTTGAGGTAGTATATTGCGAATAAAATTTCTGACGACTTTTCGGCACCGGGTGAAAACAGATTGGCAAAATTGCTATCAAGAGCCACATTGGCAAATTGACCGCACTTCTCGGCTGACTCAGCTGCAAGCTCGTAATTCTTGGCATAAAGGGCAACACGCGACATCAAACCATAAGCAAACGCTTTGACCGCACGACCCTGAGGCCAGCTACCGCTATTTTCGTCGGGAAGATTCTCAGCGGCAAATTTCAGTTCGTCAAGAATATACTGGTATGTCTCCGCTTCGGACGAGCGCTTCAACGCAACATCTTCGGGGTATTTACCATCGCTTATGCCACCATGTGAACCTGAGGTTTCGGTACGCAACACTACTCCGCCATACACACGTGCAAGCATGAAGTAACTATAGGCGCGGCACAGACGTATTTCGGCCTCGCGTAAACGGCATGCATCTTCACCAAATTTTGCCCCTTTTGTACGTAGGCTGGTAAGGCATATGTTGGCGGTAAGAATACGTCCGTACTGATTGGTCCAGCACTCGAAAGGCCCGGCACCGGCATCGCCGTTGGAAAGACCTTGCAGGAGGAACATGTTATACGGGTGGCCGTATTGGTCCCATGAAGATGACATGGTGATATCAGAGAAACTATCCCAGAAACGTGAGCGGCAACCCTTCAACTGAGTGTCGTCGGTGAATATCTTATATGAAGCCGTAATGTAGCTGTCGGCGGCTTCGAGCGTGCTCCATATAGCCTCATCGTTCATCTCCGACTCGGGATTTACGTCGAGCACATCATCACACGACGTGACAACAGAACCGGCCGTGAGCAACAATATTAAATTGTATATAAATTTTTTTCTCATAATAATCTTGATTTAGAATGCAACATTTAGACCGAATGTATAGGTTGCCTGTTGAGGATAGAATCCGTTTGAAACCGAGGGACTCTCGGGATCGACATACTTAAAGTGGCTGAGGGTCCATATATTAGAGCCGGCAACGTAAACGTTTACAGCCGAGAAAGGTGTCTTGGTCAACAGACGTACAGGCATGTTGTAACCGATCTGGATATTCTTCAGACGCAAATAGTTGCCGTTGACAACCCACCAGTCAGAAACCCATGCGTTGTTATATCTCGGAACAGTTGAAAGGCGAGGATACTTGGCGTTGGGATTATCAGGTGTCCATGCGCCCTCGATAAGATACTTGGGCGAGTTACCGGTACCGAACGAGCTGGTATAAACGGTCGATGCGGTCACGCCGTTATCATACTCGGCCTGGAGTGCATAGTCGCAATGTGCCACACCCTGCCAGAGAGTGGTGAGATAGAAATCCTTATAATTCAAGTCGATGTTAAACGAGAAATTGATTTCGGGAATCTGTCCGTAACCAATCTTAACGTAGTCATAAGCCGACGATAAGATGCCGTCGCCGTTGACATCGACATACTTGATATCGCCAAGCTGTGTGACACCCGAGGGGGCAATGGGATAGTTGTCGATCTCTTCCTGTGTCTGGAAAAGGCCGTCGGTCTTGAAGCCATAACGTGCGTAAGCGGGCTTGCCAAGGATGGCACGATATGACGGATGGTTATCGGCAATTTTCTTTTTCAGAATCTTGTTGCGTGCAAACGAGAATGCACCTCTCACTCTATAACTGAAGTCCTTTGTCGGAGCATTGGTATGTGTCAGGACAATTTCAAAACCGCGGTTATCGGCAGCGCCTGAATTTTCCCAGCTCGGGAAATAGCCTGCAAGCGAAGGAGGATAGATACTACCTACCGCTTCGAGAATATCGCTCGTTTTCTTATAGAAGACATCAATTTCACCGGTAAGTTTAGAATGGAATAGTGAGAAATCGATACCGAAGTTGTAAGTTTTATCATGAGCCCACGTAAAGTCGCTGAAAGCATAAGCGTTGCTAAGATAATACTGGGCCATTGCCGAGCCACCCATAACGTAGCTGTTGGTCGCTTTGGCATAGCGCAGCATGTACATGAAAGCAGTCATGTTATCACTACCGCTTTCACCATAGCTGGCACGAAGTTTCAACATATCGAGCCAATCGACATCGCGCAGGAACGATTCGCGTGATGCTACCCAGCCAATTGATACCGACGGGAAATTGGCCCAACGATTCTCAGGAGCGAAGATGTATGAACCGTCACGGCGCATTGCAAACTCAAACAGATACTTATCATCGTAAGCGTAATTTACACGTCCGGCAAATGATTCCATACCGAAGTGCTGATAGCTTCCCTGAGGCTCTGAAACATTTTCCTTACGCTCGGGAGCGAGTGTGATATCTACAGGATTGTCGACGATGTATCCGCGTCCCCATGCAGCAAGCATGTCCTCATACCACTTTGATTTCTCATAGAGTAAGATGACATTGACCGAATGCTTGTCAAAATCACGGTTATAACTTATCATTGGACGGAACATCCATCGCCATGTGTTATTGGCAATACGCTTGAATGATTTATCCATGCCTATGCCGTAAGATACCTCCTCCTTTGACTCCAGCGTTGCATTATCAAATGCAAGCACTTTATAACCCTGAGTAAACTCGCGGGTCTCGGCATGATTATAGTCATAGGTAAATAAACCCGAAACTTTGAGACCCTTCAAAGGAGTCCAGAGATCAGAGAAATCATACTCGAGTTTGTAGGACGAGTTGAAAACCCATTTATCGTTGCGGTAATAACCGGGCTTTTCAAGTGCAGCAAGGGGATTGACATTGATTGAAGATCCCTCTTTCCATGCCAAGGTGTAGCCGTTCCACTCTTTCTTGATGATAGGTGCTGTGTTGGCTGCCTGACGCACGGGGTTGATTTCATACTGCTTGCCAAAGGTGGCGCTACCGGGAGCATCCTGCTGGGTCTTGACGCCGGCAAGAGAGGTTGAGAACGTAAGGTTCTTGGCAACTTTGATATCAAGATTGGTACGTACGTTGAAACGCTCATAGCTGGTTTTCTTGATTGTACCGCTCTGGCTCATATAACCGAAAGAAGTAAAATACTTCACGCGCTCGGTCGAACCTGATGCCGAAATATTGTGCTGCTGAGTAAAACCGGTACGGAATATCTCATCAAACCAATCGGTCTCACCCCAAGGGCTATCGGGGTCGTTTGAAAGAACTTTCTGCTGCATCTCGGCCGTATAAAGCGGTTCGAAGCCGTCCATTATAAGAGCCTTATTCTTGTAATACATGAACTCCGATGCATTAAGGAACTCAGGGAAAGCGGTATTACGTACAGCCGAAAGAGACATATTATAGCTGATATTAGTCTTGCCTTCACCCGACTTGGTGGTAATGAGGATAACACCGTTGGAACCCTTGATACCATAAATAGATGCAGCAGCATCCTTAAGTACCGATATCGACTCTATATCATTAGGATTTACAAGGTTCATGTCGCGCTCTATACCATCGACAAGAACAAGGGGGGCTTGCGCGCCGAATCCGTTTACGCCACGAACATACAGCGAAGCACCATCGGCACCGGGCTGGCCCGATGACTGAATAGACGCAAGACCCGAGATTTTACCGGTGAGCATGTTCGACACGTTTTGCATAGGGGCTTTCATAAGCTCCTTGCTACCGACGGCCGAAACCGAGCCGGTCATGGTGATTTTTTTCTGTACGCCGTAGCCTACTACTACAACCTCGTCGAGAATGTTCTCGTCGGGTTGCATTTTGATAGTGTAGCTACCCCCCCCCTTAACTTTTTGTACCGCAGGCTTGTAACCAATAAAAGTCACGGTAAGCGTAGCCTGTTGGGAAGGGAGTGCAAGCGAGAAGTTTCCGTCAATGTCGGTCGCAGTGGCAAGGTTGGCCACCCCTTCTACCGAGACGGTGGCTCCCGTCATGGGATCGCCATTCTCGTCAAGAACAGTTCCTGTCACAGTCGATGACTGGGCCGAGACCCACAACGACGTACAGAAACACATCAGCAAGGCAAAGAGCCTGAAAAACTGAATAAATTGTTTCTTCATGTGATAATTGATTAAATTAGTATGATATAAAATATGTGGAGGAGCTTATTTGTTGCGCTCGTTGTAGTCGTCGAAGGCTTTCTTGATCGTTGCCCACTGGTCGAGATCGATAACCTGGACTACATCAAACACCATGACCGAGCCGGTCATGTCAAGACAACAGGTAACGGCATTGTAGATATTCTGCGGATTCTCCATGTCGGTATCGTGATTGATGGCATAGATTGAACCTACGAGGTTGCAGTCGCCGTGCAGCAGCGTATCGGCACGTGCAAGTCCATATTCAACCGACTCGTTATCATCGGGACCGTAAACGCGCTCGAGGTATGTGCCCACGATGAAGTTATCAAGATAGGGTGCGAATCCGGCTGCTTTATATTCGTCGCTGCCATATTCGGGATAGGCCTTGCACCAGTCGCTCATGGGGCTTGCCCAGTTCTGGCCGTGACCCTGAAGAGCATGAATCCACGATGCGGCCCAGTAGTCGAGCTCGGCATTGGGACGGATAGCCTTGAGAGAATCATTGACTTGCTTGATGAAGCTGCTGATTACGTTGGCACGCCATGCCCACCACTGTTTGTAATATTTGCCGGCCGCACGTATGCTGTCGTTAGTTCCGGGATTGGTTTTATATGTATAGATGTCCTCGGGGAAATTCTCGATGGTTTCGCCGAGATACTCCTCAAACAACGCTTTTGTCTCGGGTGAGAAGTCGCTCTCGGTGTCGGGATAGCGGCAGTAGTCGAGAGCAAGGCCGTCGATGTCATATTTGTGCATGATCTCGGTAAGAATGCCCATGGCGAAGTCGCGGTTATCCTGGCGTGCAGGATTTAGGAAAGCTGCAACTTTCTTGTTGTCCTCGTAGATGGGCTGGAGCGTACCGTTTTCCTTATATTGCACGCACGTACGCGACATAAAGGTAGTGTCATCATAGCAGAGACCTTTGTGCCACCAGGGGGAACCGGCAGGGAAAACGCAAGCCGAGGCAATTACCTTGAGACCTTTCTCGTGGGCCTTGTCAAGGAAATAGCCAAAGTAGTCCCAGTCGCGATTTACCTCGGTATCGTGGACAACAGTGAGCTGCTCACAGATATCGCTGTCATAGAGCACCTTGCCCTGTATGGGCTTGATGTCGACTACAATGTGATTAAAACCAGTCTCCTTGATCTTGTCGAGGTAATAATCAATCGAATCTTTGGTCGAAAAGCGCTCGAAATTGGCTTCGGCACACATCCACAGATACTTTGGAGTCTCGTCCTGGGCGACTTTATCATTTCCGCCACACGAGCATAGGCTGCCGACAGCGATCGCTGTGCAGGCTACGGCAGCCAACAGATAGTTAAGACTATTCTTCATTGTAAGAGTAAATAATTATTTGGTTTGATTTTCAAATCGGTTAATGCCTTCGAGTGTCGATTCCCAAAGGTTGCGGTGGTTGACGTGAGAGAGCTCGAATGTCATGTAGCCGTCGGTGTGGTCGAGGCACAGAAAAGTTGCATCGGCATTTTGCCGGGCGTCAAATGCGTAGGCAGGTATAGAGCCATAGGAGCGACAGTCATCCATAAGATAGTCGTTGCATGATGCGACGAGATTCTCAACACTCCATCGCTTGGTAAAGTCGTCCTTGATCCAGACTTCCTCGGTGTATGCTCCGTTGACAAAAACATCAAGAAGACTGGCAAAGCCGGTATTATTATATGTATCGGTATATTCGGGCCCCTCGGGCTTGAACTTTGTGCTGGCCCAGTTCTGCCCTACTTCATATCGCGAAATCCAATCGCCACCGGCCCAGAGATGTAGCTCGCAATCGGGATTGGCCGCCTTCACGGCATCGCGAACCTTACCAAGCAAACTCTTGACTGTTGCGGCACGATACTCGGTCCATTTTGCAAACTTGGGGCCATGGCCTCCATCGGCAGTGATTATATCGGTTCGCGAGGGTACATCTTCGTTCCAGTAAGATGCATAACCGTTGAGGTCAATGTCACCCAGTCCGTACCATCCGCCTGTATTGTTGGCATAACGCAGGTAATCAAGGTTAATGCCTTTGAGCTTGGGATATTTCGTGACAATTTCGGTACAAATATCTACAAGGAAGTCCTGAACCGCGGGCGAGGCGGGGGTCAACATGACGACAGCTTGTTGGAGATCATCGGCAGCGCTGACGGTAAGCGTCGAATCATTCTCATCAGATCGAACCTGACATTTATCGCCCCACTTATCCCACTGGTCATAGATTAGCCCCTGGGTAAGTTCTCCCTCATGAATACCGAAACCGGTCGCGCAGACCGATGCAACGACATCGAGCCCAAGTTCATCGGCCTTATCAATAATATAGCCCAGATAATCGTCGTAATCACGAGTCACGGTCTTGGAACCGAATGTATTGCAGTAAGGCAATATATCACTCTTGTACATGGCATAGCCGTTGCCGGCCTTGGCGTCGACATAGAGCATGTTCATGCCGTGTTTCTTAACTTTTTCAAGTTCGGCGTCAATATTGGCACGCGACGAGAGAAGTTCGAAATTGGCATCGGTGTCAATCCACATAGCCTTGGGCTTGGAGCTACTCTCCTGCGAACTCATTCCGCAGGATACAAAGGCGCATGACGCCACAGCGACACCCAACGAATATAAATATTTGTTCATTTGCTCGAGAGGGATTTATTCGTAATCGATATACTTTCCATGAATTGTCACGTCGCGGGTCGAGAACGGATCAAGTAGCTTGTCTACAGCTACTGCAAATTCGCCGCGTGTGATTGATTCATTGCTGTCCTTGCCCGAAACAATATCTAAAATTGACGTATAGACGTCATCAGACTGTTGGCCGAGAACGTTAGCAATCATGTCGACTGCGTCGGCTACCGTGACATCACCGTCGGGCAATCCATCGGGCATGTCAAGATCATAGAAAGCGATGAAATCAGCCAGCTCGCTTCCCTGCAGATTGTCGGCAGCCCTTAACCAGGTCTCGTTGCTCCATGAAATACTGCGACCCTCGCCGCGCAGAATACCGGTAGCGCCGATGCGCTGATAGGCTTTGAAGTTATCATCATCTTTCTTGACATCGAGGTAAGGGAGAAGGTAGCCTCCGGCATTAAGTACGGCAGTCTGCACGTCGCGAACACTAACATCCGACACATTAATATTATTAAGAGCGGCAAGTGCTGCAACAGCTCCGGCGGCCTGACCTATCTGCACGACTACCGGCTGCAAACGTGTGGTTCCATTGACAATATTGGAAACCGAAATCGATTTCTCAGTCACAAGCATGTTGTCTATTGAATCGGGCATGATTACGCCCAGCGGGAGTCCGTAGGAGGGTACAGGGTGGAAATAGAGGTTGGGCAACTCTTCGGCACCCGAATAAGCCTTGTGGTGATGGTCAACAGGATAATCGCCTACTGCGATAGTGGTACGATACAACGGCTCGGTCGTATCGTAAGGAGTCATAATGTGATTGAGGTCGAAACGAACGCGGCCATGGATGCGGCGCGATTCGCGATGATACGGCAGGAAAGGCAACTTGTCGGCAGTAGGGTACTCATCGTCGGCAAGGCCAAGTGTGTTAAAGCCAAGTTCTATCTGCAGGAAATAAATATATCGCATGGTATGAGCCTTGGCTTCGGCAATAGCCTCAGCGCGCTCTTCGGGCGACATCTCTATAATATTAATGTAATAATCATTGCCTTCAATGGGCCAGTTGATCATATACTTGTCATTGGGAAGCTTGCCATAGGTAATCATCTTCTCGACAGGCCACATGCGGTCGGGCTCCTTGGGCGTGACACAACGGTCATTGATAGCCGTGCAGGCAAACTCATCGGGATCATAATCCTCAGGCTCATCGATAGTAACATCGCGGCCGTAATCCTTGAGAGTGGCTACCATAGTGATATCCTGAATGATATTGTTGGGTTGATCGGGCGCTATATCCTCACCGGTCACGGAATTACTCTCCATGCCTATGTCATATCCTACTCCTACCAGTTTTGCTACATCGCCAAGCTCTGTGCCATCAATTAATACGCGAGCCTTAATTTTTTTGGCATCGCCGTTTTCAGTCTGAAGTGTTACGAGCCATGAACCATCAACCTGCTCGGCATCCTTAAGGCTTGTCTCGTACAAGACTTCGATACCCGGCTGGGAAGCAACCATCGACTTGAAGATTTTGTTGCCTACCGACGGCTCGAACAGCACACTGCTCACCCACCCCGTCTTCAACGAATCAAGACCGCCATAGTAGGCGGCAAGACTGTCGCGGAACTCGCCGAATATGCCGGCCGGCATCTTGTAGTTTCCATCAACGGCACTTACACCGGCGCCGGTAAGCATACCTCCGAGCCAGGTAGATTCCTCTGCAACAACAACCGAGGCACCCATACGCGCAGCCTGCAAGGCAGCACTCGTGCCGCTGGCACCTCCGCCTATGATCATTACGTCAACCTCCTGTACCGGAGATGAACACGACATGTTTATAACGGGCATCGAGACAACGGCAACAATGCTCATAAAACTGAATGTCAAACGCTTAACAGAGAGAAAGCGAATAATTTTCATGTAATGGATATGATTAGAATTAAAGTATTATAGTCTCTACTCGCGAATAAAGCAAAATTTTTTAAAGAGTTTTGTAAGCTTTTGCGTACAAATTTAAAATTTTATTAAAACTCTTGCAAATAATTAATCATATTTAATAAATATTTCACAAAATCGTATGCCGCCACAGGCAAATGTTAATTAATCTCAAATTGTGGAATATGATACCCTAAAGAAGCATTGTCGCGCTGAAGATTCCAAATCGAAGTGCAAAACTTTGAGATAGGAATAACTCATTCTC
>CANDNO010000078.1 GCA_947386115.1 uncultured Muribaculaceae bacterium | reverse complement strand
CACTTCACCGTCTCGGTATCCAGGCATTCCAGCCCAAGATGATCGAGGGTAAGGCTATCCAGCTCCACCCGCTCGCATGTACCGCGTTCAACGCCGACTTTGACGGTGACCAGATGGCTGTACACTTGCCCCTCGGCAACGAAGCAGTCCTCGAGGCGCAGATGCTCATGCTCGGTGCTCACAATATCCTTAACCCCGCCAACGGCGCTCCTATCACTGTGCCTTCTCAAGATATGGTACTTGGTCTTTACTACATCACCAAGCTGCGTAAGGGCGACAAGGGTGAGGGCCTTAAGTTCTACGGTCCCGAAGAGGCCGAGATCGCCTACAACGAGGGTCGCGTGACACTCCACGCCCCCGTGTCGGTGATGGTCGACGATATCGACGAGAACGGCAACCCCATCAAGCATATCGTCGAGAATACCTCGGTAGGTCGTGTGCTTGTCAACCAGTTCATCCCCAAGGAAATCGGCTACGTCAACGAAATCCTCTCGAAGAAATCACTTCGTACGATCATTTCGCGCGTAATTAAGAAATGTGGTATCCCGCGTTCAGCCAAGTTCCTCGACGACATCAAGAACCTCGGTTACCGCATGGCATTCCAGGGCGGCCTGTCGTTCAACCTCGGCGACGTTATTATCCCTGCCGAGAAGGAGTCGATCGTACAGGAGGGTTACGAGCAGGTTGAAGAGGTTATGAACAACTACGCAATGGGCTTCATCACCAACAACGAGCGCTATAACCAGATTATCGATATCTGGACACACGTCAACTCGAAGCTCACCAGCGTGCTCATGAAGCAGATGACCGAGGCCAACCAGGGCTTCAACTCAGTATTCATGATGCTTGACTCCGGTGCCCGTGGTTCTAAGGACCAGATTCGTCAGCTCGCCGGTATGCGTGGTCTTATGGCTAAACCCCAGAAGGCCGGTGCCGAGGGTGGTCAGATCATTGAGAACCCCATTTTGGCCAACTTTAAAGAGGGCCTCTCAGTGCTCGAGTACTTCATCTCTACCCACGGTGCACGTAAGGGTCTTGCCGATACCGCGTTGAAGACTGCCGACGCCGGTTACCTCACACGTCGTCTCGTTGACGTTGCTCACGATGTAATTATCCACGAGGAAGACTGCGGCACTCTCCGCGGCCTCGTTTGCACCGAGATCAAGAACAACGACGAGGTTGTAGCATCGCTCGGCGAGCGCATCCTTGGCCGTGTATCGGTTCACGACATCGTCGATCCCACCACAGGCGAGATCATCGTTCACGCCGGTGAGGAAATCAACGATATCGCAGCCGACCGTATCAACGAGTCACCCATCGAGTCGGTTGAAATCCGCTCGGTACTTACCTGTGAGAGCAAGAAGGGTGTCTGCGCCAAGTGTTACGGCCGTAACCTCTCCAACAACCGCCTTGTGCAGATGGGTGAGGCTGTCGGCGTAATCGCAGCCCAGTCAATCGGTGAGCCCGGTACTCAGCTTACACTGCGTACATTCCACGTCGGTGGTGTGGCCAGCAACATCGCTGCTGTATCTTCTGTAACTTCACGCTACGACGGTCTCCTCGAGATCGACGAGCTCCGCACAGTCGTTACCGACGAGAAGACCCCCGACGGCAAGCCCGTTGAGGTTGTCATCGGCCGTCTTGCCGAGATGCGTATTCTCGATCCCAAGACCAAGATGATGCTCACCAGCGCACCCATCCCCTACGGTTCTAAGCTTTACTTCAAGGATGGCGACACCATCAAGAAGGGCGACGTGATCTGTGAATGGGACCCCTTCAACTCGGTAGTCGTTTCAGAGGTTGCCGGTAAGCTCCAGTTCGTCAACATGATCGAGAACATGACCTACCGCGTAGAGGGCGACGAGTCGTCTAACGTTCGTGAGAAGATTATCATAGAGTCAAAGGATCGTACCCGTGTGCCCGACGCCAACATCGTCGACGCCAACGGCCAGATCATCAAGACATATTCACTCCCCGTGGGTGCTCACCTCATGCTTGAAGAGGGTGCCGATATCAAAGTCGGTGAGATCTTCATCAAGATACCCCGCGCTGCAGGTGGCGCAGGTGACATCACCGGTGGTCTGCCCCGTGTTACCGAGCTCTTCGAGGCACGTAACCCGTCCAATCCCGCCATCGTGGCCGAGATCGACGGTGAGGTGCACTACGGCAAGGTTAAGCGTGGCAACCGCGAGATTTCGGTTACTGCCAAGAACGGCGAGGTTAAAAAGTATCTCGTTCCGCTGTCAAAGCAGCTCCTCGTTCAGGAAAACGACTACGTGCGTGCCGGCACACCCCTTTCGGATGGTGCCATCACTCCTGCCGATATCCTTAACATCATGGGCCCGACAGCCGTTCAGGAGTACATCGTTAACGAGGTACAGGACGTTTACCGCATGCAGGGTGTGAAGATCAACGACAAGCACTTTGAGGTTATCGTTCGCCAGATGATGCGTAAAGTCAACATCATCGATCCGGGCGACACATGCTTCCTCGAGCAGCAGGTTGTCGACAAGCGCGAGTTCATGGACGAGAACGATCGTATCTGGGGCAAGAAAGTTGTTACCGATGCCGGCGACAGCGAGAGCATCAAGCCCGGTATGATTATCACCGCCCGCAAGCTCCGCGACGAGAACTCGGCACTCAAGCGCCGCGACCTCAAGCTCATCCAGGTGCGCGATGCAGTGCCCGCTACCAGCGAGCAGATACTCCAGGGTATCACACGTGCCGCATTGCAGACATCGAGCTTCATGTCGGCAGCATCGTTCCAGGAGACAACCAAGGTGCTCAACGAGGCAGCCATCAACGGCAAGACCGACACACTCGAGGGCATGAAGGAGAACGTAATCTGCGGTCACCTTATCCCCGCCGGTACAGGTCTACCCGAGTACGAGCGCATCGTAGTTGGCAGCAAAGACGACATTGAGGGTATCTACCACACTGCCGCCGACGTTGTCGATATCGAGAACACCGACATCCTTTAATCCCGACGCTTAAAGGCATCAGGACGCTACCTGTAGCTCCTGAGCCTTTACATCATAAAAAGTGTCACACTCCGCTTCTGCAAGAACCACGGCGTGTGACACTTTTTTTCAAACCACACAGAGCTGTCGTTTGTTGATAATTTATAATAGCTTATAACCATAATTCAGTACACTATGGACTTTATCAGAAATCTTTCGCCTCGTATTTCGTTTTTAATTTTCGCGGCCGCTGCTGTTACTATGGCGCTGTTCTGGCTCGTTGTACCTGAGTATAGCATCTCGTTTGGCTGGGCATCCCGTTGGGTCAACGGCTGGCAGTTGACCCGTTTCCTCGGACAGACCGACCAGTACGGGCTTGCATTCCTGCTCTTCGGCAACTTCGTGCTTCCCGGTGTAGCTCTCTTGCTCTCGTGGATCAAGAAGAAGCTTGATTGGTTCTGGACCTCGATCGCTTTCGGCTTTTTCTTCACTACCGGTATTGTTTTTGTTTGTTCCGACGGCATGGGCCTTACAGCCATCTGGTTTATGATGTTCCTTCTGGGCGGAGCCTGGGGTGCGTTCTCATATCTGCGCCGCGATCTTCCTGCCGGACTTTAACATACATTAACCCTAAACAGTTATATTTTTGCATCACTGACCCCTTTTGAGAGTAGTAATTTTGCTGTGTATTTATTCTTAATCTATTATACACACTTATGCTACTCTCAAAAACCTTTATCGTGTGGCTGGCCGCCACCTATGTATGTGTACTTGTAGCCGTGGCCGTAGACTTCGTGAGCGGAGTAAGGAAGGCCCGCAAGGCAGGTATTAAAACCAATTCGCGAGGCTATAAGAAAACCTGCGACAAGGCAGTGAAGTATTTTCTGCCCATGCTTTGTCTCAGTTGCATCGACTTTATAACCTCGGTATTCTTTGCCGCACCGTTTCTCACAATGGCCATGGCAGCGTTCAATATCTTCTGCGAGTGGAAGTCGGTAATGGAGTCGACCCATGAGAAACTCGAGATAAAGCGCGCTGCCGAGACACTGCGGCTCGTTGTCGAGAATCATGACGACAAGGCGCAGGCTGTTGCCGAGATTTTCAAACATGTGTTTAAACTTGACGACGGGGAGGACGGCCATGAGAACGATTGATGAGATTATCGTGCATTGCACAGCTACTCCGGCCGGTCGTCATCTCACGGTCGGCGACATCGACCGCTATCACCGTGAGCGCGGGTTTGACTGTATCGGCTATCACTATGTCGTTTATCTTGACGGCTCGGTTCACGCAGGACGTCCCGTCGATCGTGTCGGGGCGCATTGCAAGGGGCACAATGCCCGCTCCATAGGCGTGTGTTATGTGGGCGGCCTTGATGCTGCGATGGCTCCGGCCGATACCCGCACCGTCGCCCAGAAGCGTTCGCTGATTGCTCTGCTTGCCGATCTGCGTCAACGTTACCCACAAGCCGCCATACACTCACATCGCGATTTTGCACCGAAAGCCTGTCCCTGCTTCGATGCTACATCCGAGTATAGCTCATTGCCATGAGACAGTTGATTCTGGCAATGCTCATAGCCTTTCTCCCGTGTTGCAAATCATCGCGTCACGCCGAGTCTCGAGAGTCATTGGCGGGAAGTTATAGGGTGACCGACTCCATGCTGTTACATTACGGTGCCGAGACATCGTTGTCGGCCCGGCGTTTCGATGTCCTGAGTATTGACAGCCTTACGGTCACTATCCGTTCGCCCCGCGGTGTTACCGCTACACTCGCGTCACCTCGTGTCGCCTTGCGTAGTAAACTGAGCATGCGGCACACTGCGTGTGACTCTTCACGAGTCGAGCATGTCGCGATGGAAGTTGATACATTGAGTTCCTCTTCGTCCGAAGTTTCGAAATCCAGCGTAGAGTATCCTCATTTTCCCCGCCTGCCGGTGTTTGTAATATTGGCTATCGTTTTAGTTGCTGTTCTGTACCGTCGAAACAATCATTGTTAACAATCGTAGCGCGAAAAATATACATCGATTGTTTTAATAAATATTAATATTCGCTACCTTTGTGCCAATTCTTAAGTAACCCGCAAAAAGCAATGCTGCGAATACGGGTTGCTGAAAAGAATTATAATATAAACTAATTTTGGCGAGTTACTTATAAAACCAATCGACAATGATATCTAAAGACAAAGTATGGATCAGTGCCAAAGACTATGTTCTGATAACTTTCGGCCTGTGTCTCTATGCGTTTGCATTCTCGGCGTTTATTGCTCCCGAGAATGTTGTGATCGGCGGTATGGCCGGTATAGGTCAGTTGATCTATTTTATTACCGAGAAGATTTTTGATTATGGCATGCCTATTGCTATATCGATCTATGCTCTCAATGCTGTGCTGCTTATAATCGCCTATAAGACCGTCAGTCGTACGTTTGTCGTGCGTACTATCTTCGGCGTTTCGGTCATCGCTCTCATGATAGGTGTCCTGCAGCCATTGTTCAAGGCTCCCATCGTGCAGCAGGAAACATTCATGAATGTAATAATTGGCGGTATGCTATGCGGTCTCGGTGTCGGAATTGCCTTCGTTCACAACGGTAGCTCGGGCGGTGTTGATATTATCGCCGCTATGGTGTCGAAACATAGCAATATTTCCATAGGCCGCACGATGCAAATCTGCGACTTCTGTATCGTCACATCGTCTATTCTCCTTCCACGCCCCGAGGGTGAGGTCATCGCAAGTCCTGTTTATGGATATATCGTCCTGCTCATAGTCCCGTTTATGGCCGATATGATGATAAACTCCAACCGCCAGGCAGTGCAGTTTACGATATTCTCCCGCTACTGGCAGGAAATAGCCACGGCCGTTAACAATGAAGCCCATCGAGGGTGTACGGTTCTCTCAGGCATGGGTTGGTACAGCAAGCAGGAAGTCAAGGTGCTCATAGTCATTTGCCGCAAATATGAGGCTATGACAGTATTCCGCATAATACGCGCCATCGACAAGGATGCTTTCATTACGCAGGCCAATGTAAACGGCGTGTACGGACAAGGCTTCGACGAGCTCAAACTCAAGATGAAATCCCCCGGACATCACAGTCCCGAGCATCACGAAGAATTGAATAATCCCGAAACCAAAAATCAACATAACGCGACATTATAATGAAATATTTAGGACTCACCATTGCTTCGCTAATAGCTCTGTTTACATGTTTCCAAGCTTCGGCCTGGGGCCAGAAAGGCCATGATGTGACCGCACATATCGCCGAGCAGCACCTCACTCCTGCCACACGCGCCATGGTCGACTCGCTGCTCGAGGGCAAGTCGATGGTGTATTGGGCCAACTGGCTTGACAACGCCAGCTACACACCCGAGTATGCCTATACCAAGACCTGGCACTATAAGAATATCGACGAGGGAGAGCGCTACGAAGAAGCCAAAGCGAATCCGTCGGGCGATGCCGTTACAGCTATCAAATCACGCCTCGAGATACTCAGCGACCCCCATGCATCGTTTGCCGACAAACAGCTTGCGCTTAAGATTCTGGTGCATGTCGTAGGCGATCTACATCAGCCCATGCACCTTGGACATGCTACCGACCTCGGCGGCAACCGTGTAAAAATCAAGTTCCATGGCCGTGATGCCAATCTGCACGGCGTCTGGGATACGAATATTCCCGAGGCCGCGCGTAAATGGAGCTACTCCGAGTGGCAGCAGCAGATTGATCGCGAGACTCCCGAGTATGCAAGTTCAATCGTCCTCGGTACGGTCGACGACTGGGCCAAACAGACGGCCGATATCGCCGCCGCCGTATATGCCGAGACCCCCGAGGGAACCAATATTTCATATAATGAAGTAGCCCGCTGGACCCCCGTTATAGAGCAGCAGTTGCTAAACGGCGGCCTGCGCCTCGCCCACCTGCTCAACACTCTCTACGACCCCGCTTATCAGCAGTAAAAACAGATATAGCTGACAATAACAAAGCCCTGCTTTGCTACTCGGTAGCTTGGCAGGGCTTGTTATTGTTTGGCTAAGTAATCGTCGATTACTTAACGACGCGGCGCTCTTTGATGCGGGCTTTCTTACCGGTGAGTTCACGCAGGTAATAAAGTTTTGCACGACGCACTTTACCGTATTTGTTAACGGTGATTGAGTCAATGAACGGTGACTCGATGGGGAAGATACGCTCAACACCGATGTTGTCGCTGATCTTGCGAACGGTGAAACGTTTCTTGTTACCCTCGCCCGAGATGCGGATAACCACACCGCGGTACTGCTGGATACGCTCCTTGTTACCCTCTTTAATGCGATAAGCTACGGTGATGGTGTCACCGGGAGCGAAGTCGGGATGCTGTTTGCCTGTAGCAAAAGCCTCTTCAGCAACTTTAATTAAGTCCATTTTTCTTGTAGTTTAAAATGTTAACATTACTCGCAATATTCACGGGCTGCTTGTCCCGCCAGAGATTACGAAACCGGCTGCAAAGTTAGCAAAATTCCTCCACATCCCCAAACATTCAAATCTCTTTTCATCGCTCCCGGTCCAAATTTAAGTATGATTCGGGGTATATTATTCACGAAATGCGCCTGTCAATCATAGAATTTATTTATCTTTGTGACAATAACGGTTTAAATCTCATTTCTAATTGATAATGCCTTTAAAAGATTCCTACGATATTAGAGTTTGCAAAAAGTATGGTTATTTAAGAGAGATAATAACTATACTGGTAATGATGTCGGCAGGAGCTGTCTCGGTTTTCTCTGCTAATACCGTTACATGCGTGGCCTCGGATGACGCGCCGACTGATTCGGCCCAACTGGTTCTCGTATTCCGCAATATATCAAACGAAGATGACGTAACAAACGTTTCGTTTGATATGTCATGCTTCAATACACCTTTTTCAATATATAAAGCCGAGTGGATTAATTGCGATGAAGTAAAATCTACGTTGGAGCCATTCGAGTTAATTGTAAATCGAGACGATAATACCGGTAAATATTTGGATTGGCACATTTCTCTCGACTTTCCGTTCAGCGATACTTTTGATGAAACAGATGCTCTCATTTTGCACACCGATCATGGACTTGTTCGTTGCCCTACGTCCTATGCCGGTCATCTTCAGGAGACGATTGATTTACTTCGCAGTGATTATGAGCATGAATTGGATGCACTTCACAATAAAACTCGTAATGCGTGGATATTGACAGTCGCGGTGATAGTGTCGGCTATGTTCATAGGAGCAATATCATTTCTCTTAATCAGACGGAAAATGCGGCTAAAACGAGATGAAATCGAGGAGCTGTCACTACTTATAGCCGAGAAATCTCATCGTAATCTGGAGCTTCAAGATAAAGTAAATGCTTTGTATGAAAGTAGGCTTGATACTCTCAACATGCTGTGTAACGAGTATTTTGAGAAGAAAGAATCAGATAAAATTAGGCTGACATTATTCAATGAGGTAGAGCATCATATACTTGCACTACGTGACCCGAAGACAGTCCTGGAACTGGAAGGCATAGTAAACACTTATCTTGATAATATCTTAGTCAAGGTGCGGCAGCAGGTATCGTTCCTTGATAGAAAAGATATGCGTTTTCTTACATATCTGTATGCCGGGTTTTCGCCACGAGCCATCTGTATATTCACCGATATTAAATTGAAAAATTTCTATAATCGGCGCAGTAGACTTCGAGATAGAATAATTGCATCAGATGCCCCGGATAAGGAACTTTTCGTGTCCATGATGTAGAGTCTAACTGTTTGATTTGCAATATGAGGAATTCTTAGAAATTCTTGCTGTTGATTATTAGATGGTTAAGCGTTGGAATGAGGACTATATTACCATCGTTTTTTATCGGGTGAATGTGTTGGGATATTTAATTTTGCGATGTCAAATTTTAAATATTTCTCACAATGAAAAAAATTTTAGCTCTGGCATTCGTATGCCTGTGTTATTTCAGTTCGTCGGCCGAAATCGAGTATCGCCACATCGATAATATCGGTGCGACAAATATCGTATTGACCGACAAGGAGTCGCCCGAGAATGTCGTTGTCTCGGATGCTGTATTAGTCAATAATGGCAAAAAGTATTCAGCAAAGGATATCAGTTGCGATATTAAGGACGGGGTAGCTACTTATAAATTAAAGTTTTCGCGACTTACTGTTTTTAAGGATTGCAAGGTAATACTTACGGTGAATGGCAAAAAAGTGACAGTCGATTTACAGAAGGCCATGACTGACCGCTAATAGGCTCTCGGTCTTTTTTTAGACTAAAAATTTGAAGACAGAGGGTGGAGGGTTGGGATTTATTGTTTATCTTTGTGGGCACATAACGGGGTGCTCCCACTCAGGGGGCTGAGATTACACCCGATGAACTTGAAGCGGTTAGGACCGCCGTAAGGATTTTTTCTATGAAACTGACTCTTAATAACAAGACCGTCGAGCTCGACAACTCGTCGCGGCCGGTGCTCTCGGAGCTTCTGGCCTCTCAGGGTGTGCCTTCACGTGGCATTGCAGTAGCCATCAACAATCGTGTCGTTCGTCGCGACGCGTGGGCCGAAACGCCTCTTAACGATGGTGATTCCATTACACTGATTACTGCAATCTGCGGCGGGTAAGGCCATGTTCCGTCTTATTGCCATTACTTGCCCCGACACAGTGGATCTGTGTCGCGAGGCTGCGTTGATTATGCGTGCTCTCGACACGCATCGCTTTGACCGTGTGCACATACGCAAGTCCAACGCTAAGTTGACCGAGTCGCTATTGTCGTTGCTGCCTGAGAGTTATCGCCCAATGCTCAGCGTGCATAACGCTACGGCCGGGATTGTGGACCGATTCCCCGGTGTGGGTGTGCATCTCACCGGGATGACACCTGAAGCACCGGCCGGTTTCAAGGGCATGTTGAGTTGTTCGTGCCACTCGATCGCCGAGCTGCAGTTGCTTGGAAATGA
Source organism: uncultured Muribaculaceae bacterium (assembly GCA_947386115.1). GTDB lineage: Bacteria > Bacteroidota > Bacteroidia > Bacteroidales > Muribaculaceae > JAAVFS01. Next base: position 3,392 of record CANDNO010000078.1, on the reverse strand, counting down.
TATCGATTATGCATTTCTGAGCCCTGTTTTCAACAGCATTTCAAAAGCCGGGTACCGTAGCAATTTTACGCCCGACGAGCTTGCCGAAGCATCACGCCAGGGTGTCATAAATGAACGCGTTATCGCTCTCGGAGGCGTGACCTCGTCTCGCCTTGCCGAGCTGCAATCGCTTGGCTTCGGTGGCGCGGCTATGCTCGGCGCGGCCTGGCCACAGCCTATAGGCGACGAGTTCAACCTCCAGTTTATAAGCCACACCAACGACCGTTGGCCCGATCCTATCGACGGCATACGCCTCGCTCTCGCCGGAGGTTGCCGCTGGTGTCAGTTGCGCATGAAAAACTCAACTACCGCCGACCGTATAGCAGCCGGGCGTGAGGCTTTGAGATTATGCAACGATGCCGGAGCCACATTCATCATTGATGATGATGTCGACGCTGTTCTTGCCACCGGCGCTCACGGCGTGCACCTGGGCAAGAACGACATGCCGGTGGGGGAGGCACGTCGCATTTTGCCCGATAAAATCATAGGTGCAACGGCCAATACGGCCGGGGATATCATTGCTGCGTGGAAAGCCGGAGCCGACTATGTAGGTCTCGGACCCTACCGCTTTACAACTACCAAGCAGGGGCTCAGTCCGGTGCTCGGGCTCGACGGCTACCGCAGTGTCGTGACCGAGGCAAGGCGGGCGGGAGTCGATATTCACATTGTAGCTATTGGAGGTATAACTCAAGAAGATATACCGTCGATACTGTCGGCAGGCCCCGATGGCGTAGCTATAAGTGGCGCGATACTCAACACCACCGACCCTGTGGCAGCTACAAGCGACATATTAAGCGCAATCAGAAATCACTAAACTCATATATTTATGGACAAATTAATTATCGGCGGTCGTGAATTCACGAGTCGCCTCTTTGTCGGAACCGGCAAGTTCAGTTCCAACACCGTTATGCGCGATGCCATCCTGGCCTCGGGCTCTCAGATGGTGACGATGGCTATGAAGCGCATCGACATGGATAACCCCGAGGATGATATGCTACAACATATCGTGGCCGACGGCATACAGCTGTTGCCCAATACGTCGGGTGTGCGTGATGCTCGCGAGGCAGTGCTTGCCGCGCAGCTTGCCCGCGAGGCATTCGGAACCGATTTTATCAAACTCGAGATTCACCCAGATCCCAAATACCTGCTACCTGACCCTGTTGAGACCCTCAAGGCAACGGAGGAACTGGCTCGCTTGGGATTCGTAGTCCTGCCTTATATCCAGGCCGACCCTGTACTGTGCAAGCGGCTTGAAGAGGCGGGTACTGCTGCCGTGATGCCCCTTGCAGCCCCCATCGGAACCAATAAGGGACTCGTGACGCGCGAACTCATAGAGATAATTATTGCCGAGAGCAATGTGCCGGTGGTCATCGATGCCGGCCTCGGAGCTCCGTCGCATGCTGCCGCCGCTATGGAGATGGGTGCCGATGCTGTGCTTGTGAATACTGCAATCGCTGTTGCCGGCGACCCTGTGGAGATGGCTCGTGCCTTTGCGCAGGCCACACAGGCCGGTCGCCGGGCCTATCTTGCCGGACTTGGAACCGTGGCGTCAAAAGCCGTAGCTACAAGCCCTTTAACCTCATTCCTCGACTAAGAGTGTCTTGAATTTAAACCGAAGAAATGATTATTTGTGTTTTTTCTAAGATGAAAGTACTTCTTTCTATCATCACAGAAGATCTTTTTGGCCTGTTTCCAAAATTACGTCAGTCGTTTAGCTCGCTAAACTCCTTCCTCAATCATGGAAACATCCTCAAAAATATCTCTCTGTGCTAATAGAATTAAAATTCAAACACTCTAAGAATATGTTTTCTGACGAACTTTTAAAATATTCATGGGAGGAAACGACGCAATCCATCGGGGCGAAAACCGCGGCCGATGTTAAGCGTGCGCTTAACTCCCCGCGCCCCACGGTCGATGACTTCATGGCGCTGATATCGCCGGCGGCAGCTCCGTTTCTCGAGGAGATGGCGGCTCGCTCGCAGGCGCTCACGCGGGAGCGTTTCGGCAAAACGGTGTCGATGTACATTCCGCTATATCTCACCAATGCCTGTACCAACTCTTGTGTGTACTGTGGCTTCAACCGTCACAATCAGTTCCCGCGAGTAGTGCTCACGCCCGACCAGATAGAGCAGGAGTGTCTGGCTATCAAAGAGCTTGGCCCATTCGAGAATCTGCTGCTTGTGACCGGAGAGCATCCACGGTTGGCCGGTGTCGATTATCTGTCGGGGGCGTTGAAGATTTGCCGCCCTCATTTCAGTAATCTATCGATCGAGGTCATGCCTCTCGACACCGAGGGGTACTCGACCCTCGTGAAGGCCGGGCTCAATGGCGTGGTGTGTTTCCAGGAAACCTACAATCGCGACCGCTACAAGGTGTATCATCCGGCCGGAATGAAGTCGAATTTCGAGTGGCGTGTCAACGGCTTTGATCGCATGGGTATGGCAGGAGTGCATAAAATAGGCATGGGAGTGCTCATAGGTCTCGAAGACTGGCGCACCGATGTCACCATGATGGCACGCCATCTGCTCTATCTGCGACGCAAGTATTGGAAAACCCGCTATAGTGTCAATTTTCCGCGCATGCGTCCGTCCGAATCTGGATTTCAGCCCAACGTGGTGATGACCGACAGGGAGCTGGCCCAGCTCACGTTTGCATTCCGCATCTTTGACCATGATGTCGATATATCGGTGAGCACGCGAGAGCGTCCAGGGTTCCGCGACAACATCTGCACGCTTGGCGCCACGTCGCTAAGCGCGGGATCGAAGACCGATCCGGGCGGCTACCGCACCTATCCTCAGAGTCTCGAGCAGTTTGCCGTGAGTGACGAGCGCACTCCCGCCGATGTTGCCGAGGCCATTCGCCGCCGCGGCGCCGAACCGGTGTGGAAAGACTGGGACAAAGTATTTGACTTATAATCATGGAACGATATTCAAGACAGATCATGCTGCCCGAGATAGGCGAGGAGGGACAGCGACGTTTGCTGAGCGCGTCGGCTCTCGTTGTCGGCCTCGGCGGGCTCGGTTGCCCTGTGGCTCTGTACCTTGCCGGGGCCGGGGTGGGGCGTATAGGCCTTGCCGATGCCGACGCGGTAAGTATGCACAATCTTCAGCGGCAGTTGCTTTATACCGAGGCCGATGTCGACCGACCGAAAGTCGGCGCTGCCCTTGAAATGCTCCGGGAACGCTCGTCCCATACACGATTCGACACCTATCCCGACGGATTGACGGCAGCCAATGCCCGGGCTATCATCGCCGACTATGACCTTGTAGTGGACTGTACCGATAATTTTGCCACACGTTTTTTCCTGACTTCGTCAACGTGTCACCCAAAAATCATCTTCAAATAAAGGTGCG
>CANDNO010000077.1 GCA_947386115.1 uncultured Muribaculaceae bacterium | reverse complement strand
CCCTGATAATCTGCAATTAAATTTTTCAGAACAAAAAAGTGACGAAAACAGGAGGAGATAGCGCAGCTTGAAAAAGACGGTAAACTCACGGGCTTTTCTATCATCCCGCTGAGGCTGTTTATCAACGACCGTGGCCTTGCCAAGCTTGTAATAGGCGTGGCCAAGGGTAAAAAGGAATATGATAAACGACAGTCGATCAAGGAGCGCGACGACAAGCGCGACATGGCCCGATTCTTCCAGAAAAAATAATCAGCCTTATCAAACTGTTGCCGAGAGGAACAGCAGATATTGGTTACCGTCACAAGCGGTGATGCCTGCAATGCGGGTGTCTCCGCTCTTTTTTATGCCCAGGCGTGATCGCAGGGCGTCGGCGCTGATGGGAAAGTTGCGTACGGCTACGTCGGCGTTGAGCTTGCTGCGTGCTATGCGCTTGATGTTGCCCGACGAATAGGGAAGCACCTCGTCGATACGGTAGGCCTTGCCCGGAAAATCGGCAGGCGCTACAGCTGTGGTATAGAGGTGGGTGTTGGGGTGAATCATTGCTGCGTCGTAGCGCTCGCATATAAGCTTGAACGGCGCGGCTTTCATCAACGCCGGAGATGGCTCGAGCAGTATTTGGCCCTTGGCTGGCATGGCGGTTGATGCTGTAGCTGAGGCTTCGTCGGCCGGCGAGAAACGGAGCATGCGTCCATCGCTCCACGCTACAATCAAGGGGGTGTCGCAAGGGGTGTCATCGATGACGGCAAGGAGCTCGCGGCATTCCCCGCGCTCGTCGACAACATACAGCTCTTTGGTTCCGGGCAGGTCGCGAAGGGTCTGGGTGACATCGAGCATGGGCGACATTTTAACCATGACCCGTGATGATTTTTCAAGCATCAGCGGTAGCAGTCGGGTGACATCGGGCGTGCAGTCGTGCAGATTGTAGACCCGTCCTCCGGTATCATCCCTGCGGGCAGGGTCGATGAATATGAGGTCGAAGTGCTCACTCGACTGTTCAAGATACTTGATGCTGTCACCGTTCAGAACCTCAATATTGGGTCGTGATGCAAAATTATATGCAGCTACCTCGGCAATCTTTTCGTTCAGATCTATCGCGGTGAGACGGGTGTTGGTGTTTTGTGCCAGGAATGAAGCGTCAAGCCCAAGGCCGCATGTCATGTCGAGCACGCGTGCCGGTTTGTCGGCATTGAGTCCCGAAATGTCATAATGCAACATCGCTATCCGTGCTGATGTTGCCTGCTCCACCGACAGTCCTACGGGCATGAGCCGCGGAATGAGTTCGCGGGCATCGGTATCGCCGAATTTCTGTTTTGTGCGTCGCTCGTTTTCAATCTGGGCAATGGCATCGTCAATCCACGCCGGGTCGTTAGGTTTCTTGCCGAGCCTCAGACGCATAGGGTCGCTGTTCCGGTGATCTTCGACCCATTTCCAGAATGTGTTATCGTATCCTGCCATGTATTGTGTGAAATGATAAATCCCGGCCGTAAATGATTGTTACGGCCGGGATTGTATATCTGTGACTGATATTAATTAGCCTTTGATAGCAGCGATGCCGGGGAGGATTTTGCCCTCGATGGCCTCGAGAAGAGCGCCGCCACCGGTCGATACGTAAGATACCTGGTCGGCCATGCCGAATTTGTTGACGCAAGCTACAGAGTCACCACCACCTACGAGTGAGAAAGCACCCTTGTTGGTAGCCTCTACGATAGCCTCCGCGATAGCGCGTGAACCAGCGGTGAAGTTGTCGAACTCAAATACGCCGGCAGGACCGTTCCAGAGGATAGTCTTGGCGTTTTTGATAGCGTCGGCGAAAGCTTTCTGCGACTCGGGACCTGCATCCATGCCTTCCCAGCCATCGGGAACATCCATTACCGAGCAGATCTGAGTGTTGGCGTTGTTGTCGAAAGCGTCTCCGGCTATGCAGTCGGTACCGAGCACGAGGTTAACGCCTTTTTCCTTGGCTTTTTTCATGATGTCGAGAGCGAGGTCGAGCTTGTCATCCTCACAGATTGACTGGCCGATCTTGCCGCCCATGGCTTTGGCGAAGGTGTAGGTCATACCGCCGCAGAGGATGAGGTTGTCAACCTTGTCCATGAGGTTTTCGATGATGCCGATCTTGGTCGAAACTTTCGAACCGCCCATGATAGCGGTAAAGGGACGCTTGATGTCGCTGAGGATGTTGTCAACAGCCTGTACCTCTTTCTCCATGAGGTAGCCGAGCATCTTGTTGTCGGCGTCGAAGTAGTCGGCGATAACGGCAGTAGAAGCGTGTTTGCGGTGAGCTGTACCGAAAGCGTCGTTTACATACACGTCGGCATAGCTTGCAAGAGTCTTGGCAAACTCTTTCTGGCGGGCTTTCATTTCTTTCTTAGCCTCGTCATATTTGGGATCTTCCTTGTCGATTCCTACGGGCTTACCCTCTTCCTCGGGGTAGAAACGCAGGTTCTCGAGCAGGAGAACTTCGCCGGGTTTGAGGTTGGCTGCTGCCTCTGCTGCGTTAGCGCAATCGGGAGCAAATTTCACGTCGGTACCGAGAGCCTTGGCTACATCGTCCTTGATCTGAGCCAGAGAGAACTTGGGGTTAACCTTGCCTTTGGGCTTGCCCATGTGTGACATGATGATGAGCGAACCGCCGTCGGCGAGGATTTTTTTGAGGGTGGGGAGGGCACCGCGTATGCGGGTGTCGTCGGTAACTTTACCGTTCTCGTCCAGAGGTACATTGAAATCAACGCGCACGATGGCTTTCTTGCCTGCGAAGTTGTAATTGTCGATTTTCATTTCGTTATAATTTAGTTTGGGTTTAACTTTGGCGCAAATTTAACAAAATTCCTCTAAACAATAAAGAAATTTTTCCGTAAAAAACCTTATGCCTTATTTGAAATAAATATCAGGTAATTTTATTCTATACGAATCATCGATTGCCGATAGTGATATCCACTGATATAGGCACGCTTCAATTCATCCGACAAATACGAACGTTCAATCAAATCGTCGGCCGCATGATTATGAACTGAAAACTTTATGATTTCCTCCATGACAAGCCTTATCGTCCAGTGAAATTGACATTAATCCACAACTGCGGGCGCCTGTGTATGTACCCAAGTTGATGTTTTTGCGAATGCATGAGGATGCTGTCAATGGCCGGTTGAGAGCGAATTCTTCTACAGTAAGTATGTCCCCTGGCCTTGGTTTTATATTTTCGGCACTCAATGTTTTAAATTGATTTGTGGCCGATATTTTAACGAGTGTGCAAGACTTGTTGTTGTCCCACTCAAGCCCAACGGTTGTGCCTATTGAGATAGTGTTCGAAATTAGAATCTGTCCCGATGTGAAATCGGAGTCGGCAGGTTGATTGGGGTAGAATCGACAGAATGAATCCCAGTCGGGATAACCGGCGTATTGACTCAGGATAGATAGTGTAGTGTATGAAGTGCCGGTCTGGTCTGTGATATATCCCCATAGTCTTTTTAAAGTTGAAGGGCTTACCGATCGTGCTGTTTTCTTCGAAATTGATAGAGCGAGGAGGTCAAAATCGGCAGGTGAGTGGGGAATATGGCCAAATATTACTGCAACGGCAGTAGTCAATGCTTTAATATGTGCTTGGTTGGCTTTCATACTTCTATTGAATAGGCTCTTGAATTTCAAATACATTTAATAACTTCATAGCTTTTTAATGCAAAAATAGAAATAAAAAGGGTTTGTGAACAGGTTCTATCTGTTAATATTGACAAAATAGGACCAATTAGGATTGAAGTATTTAGTCTGTTGATATTTCATTTCATATAAATTTGTGGCGTCATATATCAGGGCGGCAATTTTTATGTTTTTGTTTCGTAAAATTTTACTACATTTGCAGAGGTAAAATTGCAAACTAAAATGGATGTGAAATGATATAAACGTTATTATATTGGAAATATAAGACATAAAATTGTCGACACTACTGTTGATTTGAATCGTTGAAATCTCGCAAATTGAAATGAAGTCGCAAATCGCAGCTGTGACGATTCATCCCTCATGCCAGGGGTGAACCGCCCTGCTTTATTTGGACTTCAAGGCAATGCGAGAGCCTCAACGGTCAGATAAACAGGTGATGGTTCACCCCTGTGTTTTTTCCAGGCACTAATTGTTTAATGTATCGCTTATATTCAATTCAGAGAACTAATTCATTATTATATTAACTAAATTATTACAATTATGAAAAAAAGCTTATTGTTAATTTCGGTGTTACTTTGTCTTCTAACAGCCTGTGGTGTAACGTCTGACCCCAAAACTGAAGCCAAGCTTGACGGTGTGTGGGAATTACAGGATGAAATTGATGAGAATGGAATCGGTGTCATGAAATTCAATTTAGATTCTAAGTCTCATGAGTTTACTCTCTCGTTTGATATGTTTTTTGTCGACGAAGATGATGAGACTTATTATGTGGCGACTATCCTTGGCGGTGGCACATGGTGTGCTGATGATAAGCATATTGAGTCTCATCTTGATCCAAATAAAATTAAATTTGATGCCGACATCGAGATGTTGCAGAATATGGGAATGACCGACCAGGAGATAAAAACAATGTTGCGTGAAACCGAGAAAGAACTCCGTGAAGAATTATTTGGTGAAACCGATGGTCTTGATGAAATTATCAAGTTGACTTCTACCACTCTTATCACAAAAGATGATGAGGGCGAAACACTGGAATACACTAAAGTCCTTTAATTGCGAATTTATACGGATAAAAATATGTCTAAAAAACATTTTACCATGGGACTTGAGAGTCCGCTCTCGAATGCAATCAAGAGTCTGTTCTATCTTCTTGTTGCCATAACTGTTATCGAGACGTCTCATCACATAGTTGATGCCGGAGGAATGCGAGAGTCAGGTAAGGGCGGATTTCTTGGTTGGATTGTAAATAATGTGGCTCCATTTATTGCCAAAATAGATATCCATGAGTGCGTTGGGGCGATAGTAGAGTCTATTATCATTGTATTGGTCGCATTGGCTATACGTTCAGGATTCAACCGACTCGTCGGCCACGGTGCATCAGTCTCCCCAAGCCGGTCATTCAATACCACATATCTTGTGGTTGCAATTGCAACTTCTGTAATTTTGATAGTTGTAAGCGCAATCAATTCCGACGCCGGTGTGTTGGGCGTTTTGAGCCTTATCACGATGTTAGTGTTTACTATCTTTAATATCGTAATGGGAGCCATGATATGTAGCAATTATCGAGGCTCGATAATCACTCTCGGTAAGGCTTTAATCTGTTGGGGCGTGTATTATATCATTTATATCTTAATACTTTTTGTCACGTTTTTATACATGCTGGATAATGATTCATCATATATAGAAATGACATTTATTCCATTTCTGGAAATAGTGTCAGGTATAATTGATTGCGTTATACTTTTTTATATAATAAAGCCGCTTGGATGGAGGTTGACTTTGCCTCAAAATGACACAATAGATGAAACCGATGCCGAAGAAAATACAAATGAACCGTTTTACAAGACAACATGGGGCATTATCCTTATCTGTATAGTCGCCGTAGGTATAGGTGTGGGTATTGCTGCTTTGACCGACAATAAAGGCCGCACATCGTTCGAATATACCGGAGAAGATGATGAATACACATACGAAGATGGAACGGCCGTGTTGGCTGATGATGCTACAACAAATATTGATTATTCGGTATCATCGTCATTCTCAGGAACAAACTCGGCTAATGAAAAATTGCAACTTACACTCTGGGGTAAAGATGACGTGGAAGGAACCCTGACTGTTAATGGCGATGTAGATTTCAAGGTTGTAGGAACGGGAACTGAGGATTCTATGAATCTGGTTGTTGCCGATTTCGACAACAATGTAATTGCCGAGATGGAAGGCTCTCTTGAGTTTTATCGTGAGATAATCTATAGTGGTATGCTCACTGTATATGGAGATCAAGCCTATACGTTTGAGATGACAGGTTGGTAGAACGTAAGCCCCCGGGAGATAAGTAACTCGCATAAATCGCCGCATTAGGTACGAATTACTTGTATATTGAATAATATAAATTAATTTTTAAAAGTAAAATACTCTAAGAGTCACTTAATTGTTTATTTCTGTTATTTAAAGTTGAGGCTGCCGTCTTCAGAGCGGTGCCGGTTGAAAAAATCGCGCATCTCTTGTGTGGCAGCCTCAACTATTTTTGCTTTTAACATGTTAGCTTCTGCGCTGTCACATTGTTGCTCGACCTCTTTTTCGAGATTCCGGATGATTCTGTTTGGTAATAACGAGAGATTATCGGTCGAATCTTTTTTGGATGAGTTGTAAGCTTCGGTCAGTGATTCTCGGGTATACTTACGTGCTACATTTATAAGGGAGTCAGCTTTATGCTGATATTGTACATCGCTTGCCGATTCAGTGGAATTGGTGCTGTTATGCCCGGTTTCAAGAAATTTGTTTATGAAAAAACCTGTTGCAAGACAAGTAGCCGCAACTGCAATCGTAAGAAGTGCTCGAGAGGTCGATGCTTTGGCTTTAGACAGACGCTCGCGTATAAATGCTGCATCGTCAGGTCTGTCGTCGGGAGAGACCGACCGGCATTGTCGTGCAAGTTTCATGATCCTCGAAGGTCCTTTGGGCAAGAGGTCTGACATTATCTTTCCCAGGGCATATATGTCAGCTCGATGATCGACAATTCTGCCGGGTGTAAACTGTTCGGGCGCACCATACTTCCGAGTCCCGCCGGCGTATTTCAGATCAACAAATGCCGATGTGTCGCTCAGTCCGAAATCAATTATTTTTGTGTATCGCCCGTCATGCGTGATCATGATATTGTCGGGTTTGAGGTCGCGGTGCACAACTCCGTGTGAGTGCATGTAGGACAGTGAGTCGCACAGCTTGCTTATGATGCTGAGAGCAGTTTCGGTCGACAGGGGTGAGTGTTTTTCAATATAGTCAGATAGTTTAATACCGTCGACATATTCCATGATAATTGATTGCCCGATATGGTCGATATCAAGCAGGCCAATTGTCGAGACAATCCCCGGGTGATACAGCTTGCTTGCGATGTTGTATTCTTTATCAAGCAGGTCCCGGTATATCCTGTTCCCATGCAATTCGGGCTTTATGGCTTTAATCACAACCCTGCGGCCTTGACTCACTGATGTATAAATACAACAATAACCACAGGCCGATGTATATATCAGCTGTGGTTTATCGTTGTTGTCGGTAGTCAGACAGTCTGGCAGGTCAAAGCCTGAATCGATAGTTGATGTCATGCGGGGAGGAGGGTGCTCATCTGCTCGGCCAGTTTCTTGGCTTCGGCTGCTGCTGCCTCGGCAAAGTCTTCGCCCTGTGATGCATAGATGATGCCGCGCGATGAGTTTACGAGCAGGCCGCAGTCGTCGGTCATGCCGTATTTGGCTACCTCTTCGAGGCTGCCGCCCTGTGCGCCTACGCCGGGCACGAGCAGGAAGCTTTTGGGAGCGATGGCGCGGATGTCTTCAAACAGTTTGCCCTGAGTGGCTCCTACTACAAACATCATCTGGTCGGTCGAGGCCCATTTCTGTGCTGTGAGTATCACGTTCTCAAACAGGCGCTTGCCGTCTTTATCCTCGATGAGCTGGAAGTCGTGGCTGCCTTTGTTGGATGTCAGCGCCAGGAGGATAACCCATTTGCCGTCATAGCCTAAGAAGGGTGTTACGCTGTCCTCGCCCATGTAGGGTGCTACGGTTATGGCGTCAACGTCGAGATGCTCGAAGAAGCTGCGGGCATACATCTTGGAGGTGTTGCCTATGTCGCCGCGTTTTGCGTCGGCGATGATAAACTGGTCGGGGTAGTTTTCCTTGATATAGCGCACGGTCTTTTCCAGAGCGATCCATCCCTCTACACCGAGGCTCTCGTAGAATGCCAGGTTGGGCTTGTAGGCTACACAGTAGGGTGCTGTTGCATCGATTATAGCCTTGTTGAACAGGAAGATGGCATCTTCTTTATCGGCTAAGTGGGCCGGGATTTTCTTGATATCGGTATCAAGACCTACACAAAGGAACGAGCGTTTGCGCTTGATGTTCTCGACGAGTTGATTGTAGTTCATAGTGATATTTGTTATAGTTCTGATTCTTTGAGTTTCTCGGCGTTCTCGGCGATGATTAGGTGGTCGATACAGTCCTGAATGTCGCCGTTCATGAATGCCGGGAGGTTGTAGATGGTGTAGTTGATGCGGTGGTCGGTGATGCGTCCCTGCGGGTAGTTGTAGGTGCGAATCTTTGCCGAACGGTCGCCGGTCGATACCATCGTCTTGCGGCGCGAAGCAATGTCGTCAAGGTACTTTTGATGTTCCTTGTCGTATATGAATGTGCGCAGGCGGCTTAGCGCGCGCTCTTTGTTCTTGGGCTGGTCGCGGGTCTCGGTACACTCGATGAGGATTTCCTCAGAGACTCCCGTGTTGGGGTTGCGCCACATGTAGCGCAAGCGCACGCCCGATTCTACCTTGTTGACGTTCTGACCGCCGGCGCCTCCCGAGCGGAAGGTGTCCCACTTGATCTCGCCCTCGTTGATCTCGACGTCAAATTCCTCGGCCTCTGGCAGAACGGCAACAGTCGCGGCCGATGTGTGTACGCGTCCCTGGGTCTCGGTAGCCGGCACGCGCTGCACGCGGTGTACGCCGCTCTCATATTTCATCGTGCCGTAGACATTGTCGCCCGACACGGCAAACACGATTTCTTTATAGCCGCCGGCTGTACCCTCGTTGAAGCTCGTAACCGACAGAGTCCAGCCTTTCGACTCGCAGTATTTGCTGTACATTTTGAACAGATCGCCGGCAAACAGTGCGGCTTCGTCGCCACCTGTGCCGCCGCGAATCTCGACAATGGCGTTCTTGCCATCCTCGGGGTCGGCCGGTATGAGCAGCAGTTTGATTTCCTCCTCCAGAGCCGGGAGGGCGGCGGTGGCCTCGTCGAGCTGCTCCTTGGCCATCGAGCGCATGTCGGGGTCATTCTCCGAGTCGAGAATGAGGCGGGCTTCGTCGATGTTGCCCAGCAGGTTGCGGTAGCGGCGGGTGGCACCGGTGAGCCGTTCAAGGTCTTTGTATTCCTTGGTGAGTCGCACGTAGCGTTTCATGTCGCTGATAACCTCGGGGTCGGTAATCAGTGTGCTCACCTCTTCATATCGGGCCTCGATGCCGTCGAGTCGTGAAAGCAATGTATTTTCAGCCATAAATAAGTAACTCTCAAATTAAACGTGGCATTAATGGTATTCGCTGGCGAAGTGGAAACGAATCTTGGGGAAGTCGTTCTGTGCCATCTGCAGCACGTAGCCCGAGTCGGCCAGGAAGACGTCGCGCCCGTCACGGTCTACGGCCATGAACTGGTGCTTGCGCTTCTTGAACGCGGCGAGAGCTTCCTCGTCGTCGCTCTCAATCCAGCATGCCTTGTAGAGCGATATCGGTTCCCAGCGGCACTGTGCACCATATTCGTGGAGCAGACGGTACTGGATGACCTCAAACTGGAGCTGACCCACCGTGCCGATAATCTTGCGGCCATTGAACTGGTTGACAAACAGCTGGGCTACACCCTCGTCCATGAGTTGCTGAATGCCCTTCTCGAGCTGTTTCGACTTCATGGGGTCGGTGTTCTCGATATACTTGAACATCTCGGGCGAGAAGCTCGGCAGTCCCTTGAAGTGCAGTTCCTCACCCTGAGTGAGCGTGTCGCCTATCTTGAAGTTGCCGGTGTCGGGTATGCCCACGATGTCGCCGGGATATGCCTCGTCGACAATGTTCTTCTTCTGGGCCATGAAGGCTGTCGGCGCGGCAAAGCGCATGAATTTGCCCGAGCGCACGTGCTTGTAGTTGGCATTGCGCTGGAACTCGCCGCTGCACACTTTCACGAAGGCGATACAGCTGCGGTGGTTGGGGTCCATGTTGGCGTGGATCTTGAACACGAATCCGCTGAACTGCTCCTCGTGGGGGTCGATCGTGCGTTCCTCGGCCTTGACAGGACGGGGTTCGGGCGCTATCTTCACAAAGCAGTCGAGCAACTCTTTAACACCGAACGTGTTGAGCGCCGACCCGAAAAACACCGGGGCCAGCTTGCCTTTGAGATATTCTTCGACCTCAAACTCAGGATACACTCCGTCGATCAGCTCGAGGTCATCGCGCAGTTTTGCTGCGTCGGCCTCGCCAACGTTCTCATCGATGCGCGGGTCGTTGATGTCGTCGATCTCAACGCGCTCCGATACGCGCTGCTTGTTGGGGGTGAACAGGTCGAGCGAGTGCTCGTATATATTGTAGACGCCCTTGAATTTCGCACCTATATTAATAGGCCACGAGAGCGGGCGCACCGATATCTTCAGCTCGTTTTCAAGTTCGTCGAGAATCTCGAACGGGTCGCGACCCTCACGGTCGAGCTTGTTGACGAAGATAATCACCGGCGTGTTGCGCATGCGGCACACCTCCATCAGTTTGCGAGTCTGTTGCTCCACACCCTTGGCCACATCGACCACGATGATAACGCTGTCCACGGCAGTGAGCGTGCGGTAAGTATCCTCTGCAAAGTCCTGGTGACCCGGCGTGTCGAGAATGTTTATCTTGTAGTCGCCATAGTTGAAACCCATCACCGAGGTAGCAACCGAGATGCCGCGTTGCTTCTCGATTTCCATCCAGTCGCTGGTGGCAGTCTTTTTGATTTTGTTAGACTTAACGGCGCCGGCAATGTGGATAGCGCCGCCAAAAAGCAGCAATTTTTCGGTAAGAGTGGTTTTTCCCGCGTCGGGGTGACTGATGATAGCAAAAGTACGTCTGCGTGATATTTCGTCGGTTAAATTAGCCATAATTAACGGTTAAATTAATAGAGCCCAAAACAAAGGCCGGTGCAAAGGTACAACAAAAAATCGTGCCCTCCACAGCCCCCACCCAAAAAGTGCATTATTTCTACGCCGACACCCCCACCAATTCACATACTTTTCGTATATTTGCAGTCGAGCCCCGCGATGCGTGGTGACTCGGAGGAGGACTGACACCGGGTATTGGGTGGTTCGTTTACATACGAAAGGCGTTTACTGCGCTTTATTTCTTGGCCTTCAAAACGTAGGAAATTTTGAATTTGCAGTCAAGATTGAAGCAATAGTAGATGTCCCATGGGTTGTTTATGTACACACCTTACACACTTTATTGACATTGTGTGAGGTAATTTACATATACATACTTCGCGGGGTCATTCTACCATTGCTCATTCCACTGCAATGGTATTTCCTACGACCCTGAAGGCGGAATGAGCAAGGAATGGCTCCCGCTTTTTGTTTTTTTAATCCCATTATATATTGCCATTATGGAGCCAATGGCTGCGAATGCGAAAGCCCATAGTGCAACCACAACTCATTGATAATATTAATCAAACTCTGCGAGATGATTTGATAACGACTATCAAATCAGGAAGTCGTGTGTCTATAGCCGCCGCAAGTTTCTCAATTTATGCCTATCAGGAGCTGCGAGAGCAATTAAACGATATTAAAGAGTTACGGTTTATTTTTACGTCTCCCTCATTTGTCACCGAGAAAGTCGATAAACAAAGACGCGAATTCTATATTCCGCGATTAAATCGTGAACGCGACTTATTCGGATCCGAGTTTGAGATAAAACTCCGTAATGAATTGTCGCTAAAAGCCGTAGCCAAAGAGTGTGCCGAGTGGATAAGACGAAAAGTCTGCTTCAAGTCTAATCGCACCAATGAAAATATGATGGGTTTTGTGAATGTAGACGAAACCAATTATATGCCCAGTACAGGCACAAAACCGCATTTTTGAGAGAAAACAAAGGAAAGTAAACGAAAGCGAAAGCGCATAATATCAAGAGTTTAGCAAATTTGCGTTTTCTTTTGTTTTCTTTATTTGGACTTTGTTTTGTTGAAAAGTGCTTTGTCAGTGCTTTGTGATTGGGATTTATTTTGTATCTTTGCAATCAAAGGAAAACAAAGTAAAATAACAATGGCTAAAAAGAACTACCGCGCCGATAACACCTACTTAATCGAGGGCAACAGCGGCGACAATCCCAAGTTAATGGGCCGCGCTTTATCCGACGGCCGCGACAGCCTGTATTTGGAGTTTTATTTTGGCAAGGTGGAAGTAACCAGCAAGAACGGCACCACCTACCAAAAGAATGAACGCCGAAACGAAATACTGGGCTTATATCTATGGCAAGCACCGCGCACGCCGCTGGAGCGTCAGCAAAATAAGGAAACATTAGAGATAGCCAAGCGCATAAGGTTTGAGCGAGGGCAGGAACTATTAGAGCGTGCCGAGGGCTACCGGCTCAAAAAGGATAAGGACATAAATTTTTTAACGTGGATGTGGGCGTACTATGAGGCATACAACAAAGCCGACAAACGCCATATCAAACGCGCCTATAATTGTTTCGTCGATTACCTCATAGACCCCGACGACAAGTTTACGCCTAAACCCGACTGGACTAAGGAGCAACGCGAAAAGGCGGCAAAGGAAAAAGCCAAGCGCACACGCGGATTAAAGATAAAGCCGCAGCAGCTCACAAAGGAAATGATAACCGGCTTTACCGACTACCTGCAAAGGCGGTTTAAGGGCGAGGGCGCACACACCCTGTATGCGCGTTTCAAAAAGATAATCAAAGCCGCCGTAGAGGACGACATAATACGCAAAAACCCATGCACCGGGGTAGTTATCAAGATAGACAGCAATACGCTTAAAAAGGACGTGTTAAGCATCGACGAAATGCAGCGACTTATAACGACCCACTACGAGGGCGAAAGCACCGACATACGCCGGGCGTTTATATTCTGCCTGTATAGCGGTCTGCGCTGGTGCGACGTTAAAGACCTCACATTTGCTAACGTCGATTACTCTAACCGGCTACTGCGGTTTGAGCAAGCCAAGACAAAGGGGCATAGCAGTGCCAGCGGCGTAGTGATACCGCTAAACGATGGTTTGTTAGGTCTAATCGGCAAAGGCGAGCGCGACGCGCTCATATTTCCGCTGCCGTCACATACGATGTGTCTAAAAGCATTACGCCACTGGACTAAACGCGCCGGGATAGACAAGCATATAACGTGGCACTGCGCCCGGCACTCATTTGCCGTTAATATCCTTAACAACGGCGCAAATATAAAGACTGTGGCAAGCCTTTTGGGGCATAGTGGGCTAAAGCATACCGAGAAGTACACACGCGCTGTGGATAGCCTCAAAGAAGCCGCCATAAACAGTTTGCCCGAACTGGAACTATAACTACTCTATAGTGAAATCAAAAACGCCGCCATATCCTGCACTACCCCTAAACGTGTGCATTATGCAATATTCCCCCGGTGCGCCTGTAACCGTTATGTCATAAACACCCGGACGTATCTCTACAGCTGGAAAAACTCCATGAAATTGACCCCGTTGTGGTCATGGAATGTGACCCCCGGA
>CANDNO010000076.1 GCA_947386115.1 uncultured Muribaculaceae bacterium | reverse complement strand
GACCGAATTCTTCAAACAAATCGCTAATTTTGCACTTGCCAGTTGAACCTGCAATTCCTAAATATTTCAACCGCGTGTCACATTAGGCACGCGGTTGTTTTGTTTTCTTAAATATTTTTATTAATTTTGAACGTGATTTAAAATATTAATATAAATCAATACTTATAAGCTTAATGAAGAAGTTTTTTACGCTGTTAGGGCTGGTGTCGATTACGAGTTTGGCCCTTTTTGCCAAGGAGTATGAAGTAGCTTCGCCCGACGGGCAGATCAAGGTTACGGTCGATGCCGGCAAGTGGCTCACGTGGAGTGTAGAGCGTGGCGACGAAGTGCTTGTAGCTCCGTCGCGTCTTGGTCTCGATATTGAAGGAACTAAGGCTCAGCCCGGTTTTGATACTCGCGTCAAGAACGTTTCCCGTCGTAGCGTCGACGAGGTAGTGGTTGCTGAGGTTCCTCTTAAATTCAAGGAGGTTCGCGATCATTACAACGAGCTCACCCTAAAGATGGGCGGTGACTACTCGGTACAATTCCGTGCCTATGACAACGGAGCTGCCTATCGCTTCGTGCTAAACCGCAAAGGGGATATTATCATTAATAATGAGACGGTAGAGCTGAATATGCCCGACGGTACATTCACTTTCTGGCCTATGGATTCGTATCATGATTTCAAGACTCCGCAGGAAGTGAAATTTGAAAAGCGTGCCCTCACTTCGCTCGACGACAATATGAAAGGATTCCTTCCTATCTATATGAATACCCCTAAAGGAACGCGCGTCGTTGTAACCGAAGCCGATGTTGAAGACTATTCAAATCTATTTCTCACTGCCGATTCCTGCAACACCCTGCGTGGCGAGTTCCCTCGTGTTGTAAAAGAAACCAAGCTCCACGGCGACCGCACGGAGGAATTTGTTGAGCTTGCACCATACATAGCCGTAACAAAGGGAAAGCGTTCGCTACCCTGGCGAGTAGTCATGGTTAGCCCCGACGATGCCGGCCTTCTCGAGAACGGTCTTGCATGGCAGTTGTCGAGTCCGTCGGTGATAGGCGATGCTTCATGGCTCAAGCCCGGCAAGATTTCATGGGACTGGTATTCGAAGCTCAATGTCTATGGCGTTGATTTCGAAGCTGGTGTAAATACTCCTACCTATAAGTATATTATTGACTTTGCTGCCGACAAGGGCCTCGAATATATCCTGCTCGACGAGGGCTGGAGCGTAGGCACCTGGGATATCAAGCATTATAAACCCGAGGTGAACGTTGAGGAACTTGTGCAGTATGGCAAGGAAAAAGGTGTAGGAATCGTTCTTTGGGCTTTGTGGAATCCGTTATACAATGATATCGAAAACACATTTGATATTTATAAGGATTGGGGAGTAAAGGGTGTAAAAATCGATTTCATGAACCGCAGCGACCAGGATATGGTGAATTTCTACGAGCGTGTAGGTAAAGCGGCTGCCGAGCGCGGCCTTCTTGTCGACCTTCACGGAGCCTACAAGCCCTGTGGCGTTCATCGCAAATATCCCAACGTGATGACATTCGAGGGCGTTCTTGGCATGGAACACAACAAGGATTCGCGTGACATCAGTCCCGACCACAATCTCATTCTGCCATTTACCCGCATGATGGCCGGCCCGATGGACTATACACCCGGTGCTGTCAACAACAAGACCGCCGAGGATTTCTCAATAAACTTCAATCACCCCATGAGCCTTGGCACGCGTGCTCAGCAGGCTGCCCTGTTCGTTATTTTCGAGAGCCCGTTGCAGATGGTGGCCGATTCGCCCAGCAATTTCAAACTTGCACCCGAGTATGCCGATTTCATCGCTTCCATTCCTACTGTTTGGGACGAGACCGTTGGCATCGATGCTCAGATTGCCGAGTATCTGCTCATGGCACGTCGCAATGGTGAAAACTGGTACATCGGAGCTTTGACCGACTGGACACCCCGCGATATGGAAGTAAAACTTGACTTCTTGCCTGAAGGTAGCGAGTATGATATGACCATTTTCGCCGACGGTAAAAATGCCCATATCGAGGGTACCGACTACAAGCTGTCGACCGTGCGCGTTAAGGCCGGCGATACTGTTCCGTTCCACATGGCTCCCGGTGGAGGCTATGCGGCAATTCTTAAACCTGTAAAGTAATTGTTTGAATGAAACGTCTATTATTTTCCCTGTGTGCTTTAGCCCTGCTTTGTGGCCAGGCGTTAGGTGCGGGAGTTAAGTTGTCAGGCAAAGTCGTATCGGGTGGGAAGCCTGTAGCAGGAGTGCCTGTTACCGATGGAACGACTATCGTTACCACCGATTCCAAAGGGCGATACACGTTCGAAGCCGACCGTGGAGCCAAGTATGTCTATATAACTTTGCCCGACGGATTCGAGGTGCCCATGCAGAGTGGGGTGCCTGTGCTTTATGCCGACATTGTGCCTGATAAAAAGGGCATGTTTAAACACGATTTTGAACTCACCCGTTCAGGTCGTGATATGACCAGACACGTCTTGTTTGTCATGGCCGATCCTCAGGTTTATTTCGACCCCAACATGGCCGAAGTGGAAAAAGCCGCCCTCGAAATGAAACACACGATGGCTACCGATTACGCCGGACAGGAAGCCGTCGGTATAGTTGTTGGCGATATAGTAGGCCAGATTAAGGAGGGGGATCATTTCTTCCCGTGGATGATCAAGGAAATTGCAAAGTGTGATTTTCCATATTTCTACGTTTGCGGTAACCATGATATAGACATGTCGGCGCCGACCAATGAGCTTAGCCGAGAACCGTTCAACAGGTATTTCGGTCCAAGCTACTATTCGTTCAATCGCGGTAAGATTCACTACGTTGTTCTTGACGATGTTTTCTGGATGGGACGTTACTATACCGGTTATCTCACACAGCAGCAACTTGACTGGCTCAAACAGGATCTTGCTCTCGTTCCCGAGGGCTCGACCGTGATAGTGTCAATGCACATTCCGTGTTATTCACGTGCGGCGCGTCACCAGCAGTGGGGCAAGGAGGAATCGAATAAAGTACTCGGCAATCGTCAGACCCTCTTCAAGTTGCTCAAGCCATACAATGCACACATCATGTCGGGCCACGAACACTATAATGAGAATTACATTTTCAGCGACAAGCTCTACGAGCATTGTCATGCACCGTTGTCGACACTGTTCTGGTGTGCGCCCTGGGCCATGGACGGTACTCCCGGTGGATATGTCGTTTATGAGATAGACGGTGATAATCTCAACTGGTATTACAAGAGCGTGGGACGTGACAAGGACTATCAGTTTGAACTTTATCCACGTGGATGTTCGCGCGAGCACCCTGAGGCGGTAGTTGCCAATATCTGGAATGTAGACTCGTCGTGGAAAGTCGAGTGGCTTGAAGATGGTGTCCTCAAGGGTGAGATGATTCGCTATACCGGCTATGATCCCAATATCTGGGAGGATGTGAGTGCCCATGGCAAGGATTATGCTTTCCCCTATGTGGGGTCTGACATTACCGAGCACATGTTCTACTGTGTACCCGAGAGCGAGACCTCGACAGTGACAGTGCGTGCCACCGATCATAACGGTAATGTATATACACAGTCGCTCAATCAATCTAACTATATAAACCAATGAAACTAAACCAATTATTAGCTGTTACGGCAGCCGGTGTGTTGACGGCGTGCAGCAGCAATGTCACCGAGGTTAAATCGCCCGATGGCACAATTAAGTTTAATCTCGACAACACTGAGTCGGGTCTCACTTACACTGTGAGCGACTCGGAGACAGTCGTTGTATCACCCTCCCGGCTCGGATTTGTTCTTGCCGATGGCGAGATGCTCGATAAGTTTGATATCAAGAGCACAGCGACGTCATCCCACGATGAAACCTGGGAAACCACATGGGGTGAAAGTCGTTTTGTACGTGATAACTACAATCAGCTCACTGTCGAGATGCAGCAGCGTGGCGGTGATCTTCTTGTTAACCTTGAAGTGCGTGTATTTGATGATGGCTTCGGCTACCGATACGTTTTCCCCGAGCAGCAGCGCGACTCGCTCGTCGTCATGGAGGAACTTACCGAATTCAAGCTCCCGGCAGAGTCTCAGGCTTGGGCAATGTCGGCTGAAAATGCCTATCTCGAGGGCTATTTCAACAAATCATCCCTTGCCGAGCTTGACACCATTCGCACTCCTGTCACTATAGAGCTTCCCGGCAAGTATCTCGCTATCCATGAGGCTGCTTTAACTGATTTTCCCAAAATGAACCTCATGCGTACCGACGATGTGACACTCCGTTCACAGCTCGTTCCCTGGAGCAATGGTGTTGCCGCTTATGTAGCCACTCCTTTTGCTACCCCTTGGCGTTTTATGATTATAGGTGACGAGCCCGGTGATCTCGTGACATCATACCTTATGCTCAATCTCAACGAGCCCTGTGCCATAGCCGATGCATCTTTCTGCAAGCCTATGAAGTATCTCGGTGTGTGGTGGGAGATGCACTTGTTCAAAACCTATTGGTACAAGTGTGACCGTCACGGTGCAACTACCGAGAATGTCAAGCGCTATATTGACTTCGTAGCCGAGCATGGAATCCCTGGCGTTCTTGTCGAGGGATGGAACAAAGGCTGGGAAGGACATTGGCCCGCCAACGAACATTTCAGCTTTACCGATCCCTATGATGACTATGATATCGACGAACTTAGCCGCTATGCTCAGGAGAAAGGTGTTGAGCTTATAATGCACCATGAGACAGGAGCTTGGACCAAGAATTATGAAGCACAGCTTGATACCGCCTACCAGTATATGAATGATCATAATATCCATAACGTGAAGACCGGTTATGTCAACCTGCTTATGGATGGTAAGGAAGATCACAGCAGTCAGTATGGCGTTCGTCATTATCGCAAGGTGATCGAGACAGCAGCAAAATATACATCAAACATCGATAACCATGAGCCCGTTATGCCCACAGGCTTACAGCGCACCTATCCCAATCTCATGACCCAGGAAGGTGTACGCGGTCAGGAGCATAGCGCTTGGGATCAGGATGGCGGCAATCCTCCTTATCACACAGTCGTGATGCCTTTCACCCGTGGTCTTGCGGGCCCGATGGACTTCACGTTCGGAACATTCAACTATGATAATCCCAACAGCCCTCATGCACGCGTGCAGACGACCCTTGCCAAGGAGCTTGCGCTCTACGTCATCATATACAGCCCCATGCAGATGGCGTCGGATCTTCCCGAGAACTATGCCGCTCACCTCGATGCGTTCCAGTTCATCAAGGATGTACCTGTTGACTGGGATGAGACAGTAGTACCGGCTGCAGTTATCGGTGACTATGTAGCCATTGCTCGTAAGGACCGTAATTCGACCGACTGGTATCTGGGCGTAGCTACCGACGAGGAGGCTCGCCAGTTGGATATTCCTCTCGATTTCCTCGATGCTGATGCTGAGTACACTGCTCAGATTTATGCCGATGCTCCCGATGCCGACTGGCAATCGAATCCTACCGCCTACGTCATTACCGAGCAGACGGTAACGGCCGAAGATATCCTCCCCGTGAAGCTTGCTGCCGGCGGTGGTACAGCCGTGCGTTTTATCAAAAAATAATAGATAAATAATATAATAGGGATGTAATGACTAACGGTGCATTGCATCCCTATTCAATTTAGAGTCATGAAAAAATCATTTTTATTTACGACGTTGCTTACGGGAGCATTTGGGCTTTCTTTGACAGGATGTGCCGAGGTCGATCCCGATGTAAAAGTTGCCCGTGAACTTACGCAGCGCATTGTGCCGGAGGTAGCTCATCGCTTCGAATTTGTCAAATTGGTTCAGCCCGATTCGCTTGACCGGTTTACCCTGCGACAGGATGGCAATGATATTGTCATAGAAGCCAATAATGCTGGCTCAATGGCAATGGGTTTGAATTATTATCTTAAGAATTATTGCCTCACGACAGTCTCGTGGTATGCCGACGATCCTGTTGAGATTCCCGACGTACTTCCTGCTGTAGATGAGCCGGTAACAGTCGATGCTGTAGTTCCGGAGCGTTTTTTTCTGAATTATTGCACATCGGGTTACTCGATGCCATGGTGGCAATGGCGTGATTGGGAACGTTTTATCGACTGGATGGCGATGAACGGAGTAAATCTGCCGCTTGCTACGACCGGCCAGGAGGCCATCTGGTATAATGTATGGTCTAAGATGGGTATGACCGATGAGGAGATTCGCAGTTATTTTACCGGCCCTGCCCATTTGCCATGGCATCGTATGTGCAATCTGGATGGTTGGCAAGGTCCGTTGCCCAAATCCTGGCTTGACGACCAGACTGAATTGCAGCGTCGTATTGTTGAGCGCGAGCGTGAATTGTCTATGCGGCCTGTGCTTCCCGGCTTTGCCGGTCATGTTCCAGCTGCAATCAAGAAACTGTACCCCGACGCAATGACTACAACCGTGAGCCAGTGGGGTGGTTTCCCTGATGAATACCGTTGCACCTACCTTAGTCCTGCCGACAGTCTTTTTGCAGTAATTCAGCGCGAATATCTAACCGAGCAGGCACGACTGTATGGAACTGATCACATTTATGGCATCGACCCATTCAACGAGGTTGACCCTCCGACATGGAATCCCGACTCGTTGGCTATGATATCACGTAGTATCTATGAGTCGGTCGCCGATGTTGATCCTGATGCTGTGTGGTTGCAGATGGCATGGATTCTTTACGCCGATCCTATCCACTGGACCCCCGAGACAGCCAAAGCCTATATACAAGGTGTGCCGCAGGGTAAGATGATTCTGCTCGACTACTACTGTGAATCGGTCGAGGAGTGGAAGCTTTTTGATTCTTTCTATGGCCAGCCTTATATTTGGTGTTATCTTGGTAATTTTGGCGGTAATTCTTTCTTGGCAAGCCCGTTGAAGGATGTTGACCGCCGCATCGACGATGTCATGGCCAATGGCGGTAAGAATCTCATAGGTCTCGGCTCGACACTTGAGGGACTTGACGTAAATCCCTATATGTATGAGTACGTTCTTGATCGTGCATGGAACAGTCCTATTCCCGGTGATAGCGCTATGATGGCTATCGTTGACCGTCGTGTAGGCCATGTAGACCTCACTGCACGTAAGGCCTGGAAACTGCTGCTCGACAGCATTATGACCGAACCTGCTCTTTGTGGTCAAGGACCTCTTGTAAATGCACGTCCGTCGCTTAATGGATTCAGCTGGTGGACTACCAAACCTAATATTGGCTATCCAAACGCCCAACTCGTGGAGGCCTGGGGTGATATGCTTGCTGTTGACGGTTCAGACCGCTACTCTCACGTCTTTGACTGTGTCAATCTTGGCCGTCAAGCTTTAAGCAATTACTTCATGGCACTCAGAGATGACTTTACAAAGGCTTATGAGTCAGGAGATCTTGTGAAGGCAAGCGAATGTGCTTCTGAAATGAAATCTCTCCTCAGTGACATCACCGACTTGCTCAATTCCAATCATGGAACTCGCATGTCAAAATGGATAGCCGATGCTCGCTCCAAAGGCCTCACACCCGAGGAAAAGGACTATTACGACCGCAATGCCCGCACCCTCATAAGTATCTGGGGTCCGTCGCAGGAACTTAATGACTATGCCAACCGTCAGTGGGCCGAGTTGAACGCCACGTATTATGCTCCACGATGGAATATGTTCATTGATCGTATTATCAGCTCAATGTCAGACAATCGCCGTTTTGACGCAGATGAATTCTTCAAGGCTTCGCGCGAATTTGAAAATTCATGGATAGAACCTCGCGAATTTACCGTTGAGACATCCCCGGCCGCCGATGACAAAACCGTAGCACGAGACCTGTACAGCAAGTGGGCCGAGCGCATTATGGCTCATCCTGCAAGCGGCTCAGCCACCTCGTGTGAGTCACTGCACCACTGGTAAAGAATTGTAATTAACGTGAATAAATGAATGAGTGATGGCAGCGATGTCATCACTTGTTTTTTTGCAATTATACGAATTAATAAAAGTGAGATATCGGGTTTTATACGGGGACGGCCATCAAGGGGATGTCGGCGTGGAATAGGAGTTTGTGGGCCAGCGACGGGTTGAACAGGCGTGCCAGGATGTTTTTTTTCTTGTTGGGTACAACAATGAGTGAGATGCCTTTATTGGCGTTGATGTTGTTGAGATAATCGATGGCATCGTCGGTGTCGAGACTCTGCATCGTGAATGAGCACACAGGATAGTGCGTGCGGCAATATTCGAGCATCATTTCACATTCGCGCTCGCTTGCTATGCCGCGGAATCGTTTACCGGCAATGTGAAGTATGTGAATGTTCATTGCCGTGTGGGGCGACAGGCGGGTCAAGGCGTCAAGCGCCAGCATGTCGTTCTGGTCAAGGTTGCTGATGAGTATTACTTCGCGTATGTCATCAAGCGATTTCAGATCACTTTGTTCAGGAATTGTGAAAACGGGCTGTCGGCACGAATCAAGAACCTCGGCTGTGACCGAACCGATAAGTTCGCGCTCTTTCTTCTCGGCACCACGTGTACCCATGACAATAATCATAGGTTTACGGTGTTTGGCAAATTCGAGCACGGCATCTTCGGGCACGGCAGCCATAATCTCGGTATTGAACAATACAGGAGGCATTTGTCCGGCCTTAATCAGTTCCTTGATTGTGGCTGAAAATTCGTCAAGGCGTTTGCGCGCGGCAGCGTGCAGTTCATCATCTATTACCACGTCCTGTATTTCCTCACCGTCACCGTTGCTGCTTCCTCCCAAGTCGAGCGATGCGTTTAGCTGCATGTTTATACGGGTAGGGGGGACGTAGGCATGCAATATTGTAATGCGGCCATTGTGCCGTTTGGCAATATCGAAGGCAAGAGCGCACGCCTTAAGCGAATATGTGCTGAAATCGACAGGTACGAGAATCGTAGGCTGAGCATTCGTGCGCTCGTTATCGTCGGGCATTATGAAAATTTCACTATTCTCAATGATGCGTAGTGCCAGAGGAAGGTCGGCCTCTTTAATGCGAACTCTGACTCCCGATGATATGCTCGGCTCTGAAAGATTGACATTATGAAGTACCACCGCTATACCCTCATGTTCGAGTAGCGACTTTAGTTCGAGAGCTTTCTCGTAGGTGTGTATTGCTACTGTAAGAAGTCTATCTGTTGTCATACTTTTAGACTTTAAATATCTTTATCGAGGTGTATAGCGGTGGAACCGTATCTGTTTGTTTTAACGGGGCGAGGCTTATTTTTCTTTAGCCTGCTCTTCCTGCAGTATCTCTACTGCCATGTCGTAAATAGTGGTGTCGTCAAGAACCACAATACCTCCGTCGGGGCCCGGCTCGATGTGAACGCCACAGTTCTTGCCAAACTCATAGTTTACGCCTCCGAAATAGTTGCGGACGGTCTGAACGGTAACATTGAGCTTGTCGGCGATGCGGTGTGTAGCTCCATCGGGCAGGCTGTCTTTGAGACGGCGCAGGTCGTTGAATGAGATTGTTTTAGTCATGACTCTATAAGTTTAATGGTTAATAAATATACGTTTTGTAAAGTTTTGATGCCCTAATTTAGTATCTAAATCTGACTTACGCAAATTTTTTAGCAAAAATAGCTGAAAAAACTAAGTTTTTAGAAAATCAGATTAGACATTTGCGCATATTGCAACACCGGGTGGCAAGATGAGCAATCGATATCGCAGTCAGCTTCTATATTCTTTCGATATCTTTGCCGTTGATCCAAGCTCTGGCATTACCGGCAACTTTCACCTCATACCAGCGCTCGGCCTGAGTGTCGGCCGGAATTACCGAATCAACGATTTCAACCTTCGTGCCCTCATGGAGCAGGAAAGCTTGTGAGTCGGCATCGCTGGCTGCACGGGGCGCGGTAGACAGTTGTGCCGCCGGCGATGTGATGATTGCACGGTCATGATTGGATGAACGTGAAGCACCGGTCAAGGCAAATGAGAGAGCGACTATCGTCAAGAGCAGCAGGATACCGCCGCCGAAGAAGCAGGTTTTACGAATCATCACGCCATTGGTGACAAGGTAGCCCACAAAGGCGATAACTGTGAGAGTGAACATTGCGAATGCTATCCATGCCCAGGTATCGTGATGGGCGGCGCTCGTGATATTGTCGTAGCCACGCGATATCATCGAACGGTCATCGACAGGTTTATCGGTGATACGACCGTTGACAAAGTCGAGGTTTGCTTGAGCATCGCTGTTAGTGGGGTCGAGCTGAAGCGCACGCTCATACCATAGAATTGCATGACCGAGGTCGTCCAGTCGGTAATATGTGTTTCCTATATTATAGTATAGGTCGGATGAAGCACCGAGCGAGTCGCACGCTTCATTGTACAGTTCGAGTGCCTTGCTATAGGCAAGCGAGTTGTAGGCCGAGTCGGCCTCGGCAACAATACTTTCGGCTCGCATGCCCAGCGTTCCGCCTAATATTGACAGGGCTATGGTGAAATATCTTATTATCAGTTTCATTTCTGTTTCTTTAAACGTTCGAGTGTGTCCATGGCAACCGAGGTTTCATCATAAATTTCGGCCGGTGAGTGCAACGATGCGTCGGGGGTGTAACGCGCCATTTCACATTCATCGAGGATGTCGATGATGCGGTCGATATCGGGCTGCGACATTCCGCGCGATGCAAGTTTTTCGCTTACATTGGCACGGGTGAGATCGGCGACAGGAATAACGAGACGGTCGCTGATGTAACCCCACAAGGCGTTAAGTACCTCGGCAAAGAACTGCTCCTTGTCGCCGCGATCCATAAATCCCTTGGCGCGGCGCAGGCGTTTCTTGGCTACGCGTCCGGCGCGGGCTGTCTTTCGGCCAACGACATCGGCATTAAGTTTAAGCTGTCGACGGTAAAGCGCAAGACCCACGATGGCAATTATTATGACAGCGAGCCATGCCATCCAGAATGATGCAGAGTAGACGGTCTGTGTATGCTCGCCGGCTTTAAGTTGACCTTCGTTCAATCGGTGGATGTGCAGGATGTCGGTAGCTCGTTGCTTTATCTCACTCTGCTCGTTGACACCGACTGTGGTTGAAGCGCCGCGAACAACTTCAAGATCATATCCGCCGGCAGTAAGTGTGACGTACTCCTTCTTGGCAGGGTCGAAGTAGCTGAACTCGATCGGCGGAATATTAAAGGTACCGACGCTCTGCGGCACGAACGTGAACTCTGAGGTCACAGTGCCTGTTACGGTATTCCCGGCTACATGTGCGCGAACATCCTCACTGGGGTTGTACTGTTCGAAATCAACAGGCAATTGCAGCGGGGGACATTTAACATACTTGATGTTACCGCTACCGGTGATTATTGTTGTTATCGACGACGCTTCGTTGGTGCGGAGCCGGTCGCTGTTCAGTCGCGATTCGAGATTAAAGCGGCCTACTGCGCCATTGAACGATGCCGGTTTGGGCGAGGGTAGGGGTGTAATCGTGATGGTTGCCTTGGTGGGGCTTAGATTAACATCCTGCTCTACCGGGACATTTGTATAGCCCCAGAAGCCGTGTGAAACCCTTTGCATTGTGGTAACGCCTACGGTATATTCACCCGATGTTACCGTGAGTTGGCCCGACGTCTGCGGGAAAATGATGTATTTTTTGAGAACAGCGGTAAGATAGTTCTGCCCGTTGTAGTGCTCGATTTCATTCTCTTGAGCTGCCTGGTCTACTTCGTCGATAAGGAAGCCGTCAAATGTGGGCAATTTGCGAGGCTGGATGCCGCTTATGCTGTTGTAGCGGGTGTATAGCTTTAATGTACACTCAACTGCTTCGCCTTCATATACATGAGATTTATTGAAAATAATGCGAACGAAGATGTCATTTGCCGAGATGTTTTGGCCGGCCGATGCCGATTGCGCGTCGGGACTCGAAGTTCCACGGTTGTTGCTGCCGGGCGCAGGATTACTGTCGGGTGGCAAAACCTTGATTTGTACAGGCTTTGATTGAATTTCCTTGCCGTCGACCGTCAATGTTGCAGCCGGGATAGTATATGTGCCGGCCTTGACGGCACGGTAGGTATAGGCATAACCGGTGGTCGATGAAGATGTACGCTTACCGTTGATAATCGTTACCGAGGAGCTCGAGGTGACTCCGGGGCCGCTCAATTCGGTGCATCCATCGATTTTTCCGACTTTAATATCCTGTGCGCGCGCGTTCTCAAGTTCGAAGATAACCTGGAACATGTTACCTTCAACCACCGAACGTGGTGCCTGAACAGTCACTTGCTGGGCTACAGCTCCGGCAACTGTAAGCAAAAGTGTTAATAGTGTTATTTTGAAACGTCCTACCATGGTTTTTCGACAGTTCTACGGGTTGTTTTGCGATCGCGTTCGGCTTTCTGTTGAGCTTCAACACGGCGACGGGTTGCATTCTCTTCATTCTCCATAGCCTTGAGAATCTGCTCGGCGTTGGCCTGGCTCATTCCGCCCTGCTGTTGCTGGTCTTTTTTGTCGCGTTCATTCTGGTCGGGACGTTTGTTGCCTTGCTGGTCCTGCTGGTCTTGGTTCTGTTGATCCTGATTTTGCTGATCCTCGTTCTGCTGGTTCTGATTCTGTTGGTTCTGCTGCTCTTGTTGCTGTTGCTCTTGCTCCTGTTGCTGCTGATCCTGCTGATCATTCTCCTTGTTTTGATCTTGATTCTGCTGCTGTTCCTGAAGTTTCAGCTGGGCCAGACGAAGATTCTCGCGTGCATTATCGTCTGTTGGATTACGTCGCAGCGCATCCTTGTACATTTCAATACTCTGTGCATAGTCTTCACCGCGATACGATTCGTTGCCAAGATTATAGAAAGAACGCTGAGATGCGTCGGGATTAGTTGCGGTTTTGGCAATATCCCTGAAAAGAGAGTCGGACTCGGCTTTGGCCTTCTCGCCTTCGAGATGTGACAGCGAGGATGCCAGGTTGAAGCGCGCTACATCGCTCGACGGGTTCTCGGCCAGCGCTTTGCGGTTTGCGACCTCGGCCTGAGCATATTCCTGTCTCTTATAGTGATTATTACCTTCTTTTATGAGATTGCGTTCACGACGGGTCGTGGGAGCTTCGTTGCTGTCGCTATTGTCGGAACCACACGATGTGGTGGCGACTAAACAGAACAGAGCCGCAGGTAATATTATTGTATTATGAAATAATCTTTTCATAGTCGTCAGTTTACTTGGAAAAGAATGTATATTTCTTCAGCCAGCCGATCTTGCGGTCAAGCACAAATATGTCGACAATGAGGAGCACCAGGGCGATAAACACAAACAGCGGGAACTGTTCGGCACTCTGCTTGTATCGTACATTCTTGAGTTCGCTCTTCTGCAGGTGGTCGAGCTGGTCGGTAAGTTCCGAAACCGCGTTGGAGCTGCTGCCCGAGATGTAGATACCGCCGCCGGCCTTGGCTATCTCGCGAGCCATATCCTCGTTGAGCGCAGTCGTTACAGGCTGTCCGTTATAGTCCTTGAGGTATTCGCCACGAGGACCGTTGACGGGTATAGGTGAACCCTTTATGGAGCCTACACCTATGACATCGACTTGAATGCCGGCATCATGAGCCTGTTTGGCCATGTCTACTGCATCTCCCTCATGGTTTTCACCATCGGTTATTACTATGATCGCACGGTTGATATCTTCTTCGGGTGAGAATGAGTTCATTGCCTTGCCTATGGCGTTGCCGATAGCGGTTCCCTGGGTCGAGACCATATCGGTATTGATATCGTTGATGTACATTTTTGCCGAAACGAAGTCGGTCGTGATAGGCAGCTGGGTATAGCTTTCACCGGCAAATACAATCAAACCCACACGGTCGTTATCCATCGCGTCGACCATCTTGCCAAGGAGGAATTTGGCACGGTTAAGTCGCGAGATGCCGTTAGGGTCGTCGGTCGACGATGCATTCATTGACCTGGAGACGTCGAGTGCGATCATCACCTCAATGCCGTTGGTGGTTTCCTGCTGTTCTTTTTCACCATAGCGTGGACGTGCGAATGCTACGACAAGTAATGCCACGGCAAGCAGTTCAAGGCTTATTTTAATCCATGGTGTATAGGGTGAGGCGTCGGGCATCAACGATGCGAGCACTTCGGGCCTGCCATATTTGCGTAGTTTAGCACGGCGACGGGTTCGGGCCCAGAAGTAGAGACCGAATAATGCCGGAACGAGCAGCAGCAGATACAGTATATGTGGATATGCAAAATTCATAGTAGTATCGTTTTATGGT
>CANDNO010000075.1 GCA_947386115.1 uncultured Muribaculaceae bacterium | reverse complement strand
AGAATGAGTTATTCCTATCTCAAAGTTTTGCACTTCGATTTGGAATCTTCAGTGCGCCCGAGTGGTCACGGCTTCGTCTGTGCGTTTCTGTTGAATCAAGAAGCCGGGCCGATGAACAATCTCTAAAAATACTTCGGGCGGTGAACCATATTTATGTTGTGAATTGTTATATAAAAGAGTATAAATTTTTTAAAATTAACGATATTAAAACTTTTATTTATGAGAAAAATTAAATTGCTTGGAGTATTGTCGCTTCTTTTTTCTTTAATGATTATTTCTTGTACTGATGATGCAGATTATATATTTGATTATGAACAATATGTAAGGGCAGATTGGGATTTTCAGAAAGGTGCAAATCTTGCATGTGTCAAGTACCAGAGGATTGATAGCATTTTAGGTGCAAGTATGGATAATGCCCCCGATGGAGTTGTTCAGAAAATTGATGCGATGACCGAGGAAGAACTTGGCGGTATATGTAATAATGTGGCGTTTGATGATCTTTCGAAAATTGCCTCATATCGGGAGGATGTGATGATTGATAAACTTATAGAGTTGACGTCAGAAGAAGATGCTCGGGACATTTTGTCTATGAAAGATGAATTCTTTTATAGTGGTAATCCTGATCGATATGGACAGCTGGTTAGAATGACAAGCAATAGAACTCCTGTTGCAAAAAAGTATATGTACATGATGGCCGGCGCTTTATCTGAGTTAGAATGTCTTGTTGAGTCATTTAACCAATCTCGTGCTGTGGGTAATTGTGAAGATATTATTAGAAATTCATTTGAAGATGCTATGTTTGCAACTTCGTTTGAAATTAAATTTGAGGAATTTTTACCGGAAACAACTCTGGTTGATATATTGGTAGATATGGGGTTAGATTTAGTTGACGCTGCTTATGTTGCACATAAATACCATGAATGCAAGAAGGGTTTTGTCCTTCCTTGAAAAGAACGGTTAAAGGAATATGCCAAACGTCTATATTTTATTTAGCTAAGTAACTCGCAAAAACTAGCTGCGAGTGATTTTTGAGGTTTGTTAGAGTGATTTTTGTTTGAAGACGAAGGAGTGTAGCAAGCTACATGACTGAGGATGAAAGCAAAAAGCACCGAACAAAGTCAAAAAGCGCTGCAGTAGGCACGAGTTATTTAATAATTGAATAATATAAACTAATTTTTAATAGTTACTTATGATTGAATTTATATATATAATCAGTTTTGCGGGTATAATACTGTATTTTTTAACTCTGTTGATTTTTATATGCATGAACCGCAACAATTTTTCGGCAAATCTTCCGTCTCAGATAAAAATGTCCCGCTGGTTTTTTTCGATAGAACTTGCGCTACCTACTGCCGGATGGTTTACTCTTATTGTCGACCACTACTTGAGGTTGTCCGAGCCGATGTATGTGGTGGTATTGATTGTGTTGTATCTTGCTTGGTTTGCATTATGGTTCGCATTTGCAAAACATAGCATCAAAGAGTGGTTTGTGCCTTTTGCTAAGTTACCTCAATTACCTATCTTATTTTTTCCGAAGAACAAGGGCCATATAATTGCTTTAATAATTTTTATCATACTTATGGCCGCTTTTCTTTTTGGACCATTTTGATAGAGGTTGCCATCAATTGATACTGTAGATGTCTGCTTTTAATGATTTATTTGCAGGGGTTGTCGGTTGAAGATTTGAGGTGGATGTAGGAGTGGATGCAGCCTACGAGGAGGGCGCCGCCGACGATGTTGCCGAGGGTTGCGGGGATGATGTTGCGCCAGATGGCGGTCAAGACGTCGATGTCGGCTCCTTCGAGCATTCCGGCGGGCAGGTAGAACATGTTGGCGATGGAGTGTTCGTAGCCGAGGGCGACAAATGCCATTACCGGCAGCCAGCAGCCTATACATTTCTCGATGAGCGTTTTGCCTGACAGGGCGAGCCACACGGCAAGGCAGACGCACCAGTTGGCGCCGATTCCCTTGAGAAATACCGTGAGCCAGGTCATTGATACCTTGGCGTTGGCTATGCCTATAATCGAGTCATGGTAAGGTGCCGAGGCGGTGAGTCCCACAGCATATACAAGCGTGGAGGTGAACAGCAGGGCGCCGATGAGGTTGCCGAAGTAGACGAGCGTCCAGTTGACGGCGATGTCACGCCATGTGGCGGTGCGGCGCATGTAGGGGGGGATGAGCAGGGCGTTGTTGCCTGTGAAAAGTTCGGCACCGAGAACGACTACGAGGATGAGGCCGATAGGGAACATGCAGCCCGACAGGAGTTTTTGCAACCCGGGGTTGTGGGCTGTTATCTCGGGGAAGCCGAAGCCTATGATTAGTGACAGTGTGCCTCCGAACGCGATAAATGCACCGGCCAGTATGGCCTGTGTGATAAGGCGTGGCTTGCTGTTACGGGTGGCATTGACTTTGGCTTCGCCTGCAGTGAGGGATGCCTTTGCTATCTCGGCGGGGGAATTGATCCTCATAATGTGAAATACGCTTATTGGTTACCGACTGCAAAGATAGCGAGAATTAGCGAGAAATGAAAAAGCGCCGGATGTCAAAATCCGACGCTTAGATGTGATGATTGAAGAGCGTAGTGAAACGTAATGCCTCTTAGCTTATTTTAATGTGAACTGTACTTCGGTCTTGATGTCGGCCGATGAGGTGCCTATCAGGGCCTTGAATTTGCCGGGCTCTGCAACCCATGCATGCTGCCGGTCGTCAAAAAACTTAAGGTCGTCGGGGGTGATGGTGAATGACACCTGGGTGGTTTCTCCGGGTTTGATGTTCACTTTTTTGAAACCTTTAAGTTCTTTGAGGGGGCGTGGCAGAGATGATTTCTCGTCCTGGATGTAGAGCTGAACGGTTTCTTTACCCTCGAGGCTGCCTGTGTTGGTCACGGGAACGGTGACGGTGAGGTTGCCGTCGGCCGACATTGTCTTGGCCGAAGCAGTCGCTTTGCCGTAGCTGAATGTAGTGTAGCTGAGTCCTTGACCGAACGGGAACAGGGCCGGAATTTTCTTGGTGTCGTGCCAGCGATAGCCTACAAAGATGTCCTCAAGGTATTCCTGCTGCGGGTCTTTGCCGGCGCTCACGTCGGCTCCCTTGAGATCTGAAGCCGCGTTACCGGCTGTAGTGCCTTCGATGCCGGGATAGGAGTATTCGCCGAAGCTGTGGGCACCGACATCCTCAATGCGTTTGGGGAACGAGAATGGCAATTTTCCGCTTGGATTTATTTTGCCCGAGATTACGTCGACCATCGAGGGGCCTATCATTGTGCCCAGATACCAGCTTTGCAGGACTGCCGGCACCTTGTCGAGCCAAGGCATGGCGTAGGCGTTGCCCGAGATGTTGGCAATCACGATGTTGGGGTTGGCCTCGGCAAGGCGCTCAATGAGCTTGTCCTGATTCCAGGGCAGGTTGTATTCGCGACGGTCGGACGACTCGCAATCCTGAAATCCGTTCTTGTTGAGGCCTCCTATATATATTACGGCGTCCATGCCACGTGCCATCTCGACAGCCTGGTTGCTAAGTGAATCGAGAATCTCGGCGGGGATGATCACTTCCTGCTCGTAGAGGCTGGGGCCGGTGCGGTAACCCTCGGCATATTTCACGCCGTCACCGTAAACCTTCTTGATGGCATCGAGTGGCGAGAACATATCTTTGACTTTAAGTTCCGACGAGCCACCGCCTATATTGAGCTTTCTGACGGCATTTTCACCAACGACAAGAATATTCTTGTATTTGGCCGGGTCAAGCGGTAGTATTCCTGTGTTCTTGAGTAATACGATTGACTCGTCGCCAATCATTTTGGCCGCTGCATAGTGTTCGGGGCTTGCGAGCGAACCAAAAGGTTTGTCGGCATTCATCGCTGTGCGGAAGATGAGGCGCAGGATGTTGCGGGCTTTATCGTTGACGGTCGATTCGGGTACTTCGCTTCTCTTGATCATTTCGAGGTATGGATCGGCAAGATAATAGTCGTTGAACCCGAAGTCGGCTTCGAGCGTGAGACCGTTGGTGAATGATCCCATTTCGATGTCGAGGCCGTTGAGTGCGGCCTGTTTTGTGTCGTGGGCACCGCCCCAGTCGGTGATTA
Organism: uncultured Muribaculaceae bacterium; assembly: GCA_947386115.1. Lineage (GTDB taxonomy): Bacteria > Bacteroidota > Bacteroidia > Bacteroidales > Muribaculaceae > JAAVFS01. The sequence continues at coordinate 10,332 of CANDNO010000075.1, read as the reverse complement.
CAACGCCGTCAAAACCCCACTCGCCACGGAGTATATCGTTGAGCAACCGTTGATTATGACAGCAGTGCTCGTTCCATATCTTGTTGTAGGCGCCCATGATACTCCATGCCTTGCCGTCCTGGACAGCGCGTTTGAAAGCGGGGAGATATATTTCATAGAGTGCACGGTCGGAGAGGTTTACGTTGATGTTTCCACGCCACTTCTCCTGGTTGTTGAGGGCGAAGTGTTTCACACAGGCTGCAACGCCGTTTTTCTGTAATTCAACGATATATGGTACGACCATCTCGCCGGCGAGATAGGGGTCTTCGCCCATGTATTCAAAATTGCGGCCGTTGAGCGGTGTGCGATAGATATTGACGCCCGGGCCCAGCAGTACATCTTTTTCGCGGTAACGTGCTTCCTCGCCCACGTTCTTGCCATAAACGGCCGACAGCTCGGGATTCCATGTGGCAGCAAGCGCGGTAAGAGCCGGAAATGCAGTCACGGAGTCGTTCTTCCAGTTGGCATATCCCCAGTCGTTCCAGTTGACTTCGGCGCGCACGCCGTGGGGGCCGTCGCTCATCCATATCTCAGGAATACCGAGTCGGGGAACACCGTATGAAGAAAATTTGGCCTGGGCATGGCACAGATTGACCTTCTCTTCAAGTGTCATGCGAGAGAGTGCATCTTCAACACGTTGCTCTATCGGTTTGGTCCTATCGAGATATACCGGTGTATCGGCCATTGCCGAGGTCGATAACATAGTGGCGGTGGTCAGTGTCAGAATAAATGATTTTTGAAGTTTCATGTTGGATTTTATTTTGCTCTTATTATTGTATTCGCATTTTTGAGGCCGTCGGCAACGGCGGTAACTGATATATCGCCATTGTTACCGTCCGATTGTACTATCAGCAGCGCTTTGCCGTAAAAGGCTTTGCGTTTGTCGGCTTTGAACGGCTCGAGCGAAATCGGCGACCCGTTGTCGACACCGGCATTAAATCCGGGGCCGTTGATGTCAAAAGATACCTCGTTGGTGGCCAGAGGGCACAGATTGCCTTTCTCATCAATGATTTCGACTGTTATGTAGGAGAGGTCCTTCCCGTCGGCGTTGATTTCAGTCCTGTCGGGCGTAAGGCGTATGGCCGAGGGGGTTCCTGCGGTCTCGATTCGCTTTCGTGCCACCTCTTGCCCGTCTTTGCGTGATACGATTTCGACATATCCCGGTTCATAGGTAACTCTCCATGCCGCGTGATAGCTGCGTGGCTCGTATTGTCTGACACCCATAGACTCTCCGTTGACAAACAGCTCTACTTCATCGGCATTGTTGTAGTAGGCGAGCATGTCCACTTCGTCGCCCTCGCTCCAGTTCCAGTGGGGGAAAAGGTGTAGGACGGTTTTATCGGGGCGCCATTGGCTCTGATACATATAATATATGTCTTTGGGGAATCCGGCGAGGTCGACAATGCCGAAGTATGAACTGCGGGCCGGCCATCCGAACGGTGTGGGCTCACCGATGTAGTCGAATCCGGTCCAGATGAATTGGCCCGAAATAAAGTCGTTGTTAGCGACATCATACAGCGATTTTTCGTGTGTGCATCCCCAGGGAGCGTGGCAGTTTCCGTAGGAAGAGCATGCAAACGAATCGTCATAGAACGGTTTGTCCCACTGTGCCGGCCATAGGTACAGGCTGTCGGAGGGCATGCGGTAATAGCCTCGTGTCATGAGGCTCGACACGCTCTCGGTGATTATGAACGGTTTGCCGGGAAAGTATTCGGGCACCTTATTAAACCAGGCATCGTGATAATTATAACCTATGACGTCAAGCGCTCCCGACTTGAACAGATTGTTGTATGGCTCGGGCTCGTTGCATCCGGCAGTGACAGTGCGCGTAGAGTCGAGATCTTTGACTATGTCGACCAGTTTTTGGGTGAGCATGGCGTTGATGACCGAAGCCTGATTGTCGACGTCGCCGCGCGCCTCGTTGTGGCCGAAGTTGAGAAGCAGATTGGCCTGGTCAAGCGACAGAGTGTCGGCATCGGCATGATTCCACTGTTCCAGCACCTCGTTACCGATGCTCCACATTATTATACCGGGGTGATTGCGGTCACGAAGTATCAAGTCGGTGAGATCCTGTTCATGCCACTCGTTGAAGTAGCGAGCATAGTCGTTGGCGGTTTTCTTTTTACGCCACATGTCAAAAGCCTCGTCCATCACCATAAGGCCCAGCGAGTCGCAGATATCGAGCAACTCGGGTGCAGGGTGGTTGTGGGATGAGCGTATGGCATTGACACCCATTTCTTTCATTATCTCGAGCTGGCGCTCTATGGCGCGATGATTGACCACAGCTCCCAGTGCACCGGCGTCGTGGTGAAGGCATACACCATTAATCTTCATGGGGTGGCCGTTGAGGCTGAATCCCTTGACGGGGTCAAAGTCGATAGTGCGGAATCCGGTCTTCTCGCTGTATCGGTTGCAGTTGCCGTCGCCTGTGGATACTTCCGTGACCACGGTGTACAGATGGGGTGAATCGGTTGACCATAGCAATGGCGAGTCGATGTGCAGTTCTTGCCTGCACTCGCCTGCCGAGCGGGCTGCGATAGTTACGGTCGACTCCTTGCGCGCCACTTCTTTTCCATTGGGCGAAAGCAAGGTTGTGGTCACTGTCGTGCTGGCAGGCTGCGAGGATGGATTCTCAATCTTGCTGTTAACCGTAAGATCAGCGCTCTGTTCCGATACATTGTAAGGGACGATATGTCGGCCCCAGAGAGGGATATATACACCATGGGTGTGCCTGAGCCACACATTGCGGTAGATGCCACATCCCGAGTACCAGCGCGAGTTGGGCTGGTCGGAGTTGTTGACTTTTACTGCGATGATGTTTTGGCCGGTATTGTTCAGATATGGCGTAATATCATAGCTGAATGAAGTGTAGCCATAGGGGCGAGTGCCGATGAGGTTGCCGTTGACGTACACCGACGTGTTCATGTAGGCACCGTCGAAGTCTAAAAAGATACGGTCATTTTCGTCAAGCCCGGCGGGGGTGGTGAAGTTCTTACGGTACCATCCTATGCCTCCCGGCAGCGCTCCGCCTCCGGTTCCCGACGGGTTGTCGGGGCTGAATGTACCTTCTATTGCCCAGTCGTGTGGCAATGTGAGCTGTCGCCAGCCGGAGTCATCGAGGATGGGCGATGAGAGGTCTGACGAATCGGCGGCCTCCAGGAGTGAGAATTTCCAGCCGTCGTTAAATGATGTGCGGTCGTTTAAATGATTGCCGACCCTCGGGGCACAAGCCCCGAGAATCAACAACATACTAATTATTATATTATATTTAACCACTGTTCAATCAGAGCTTTATGTTTATAGATTTACCGTTGTACCTTACGGCTTTGCCCTTCGAAAGCCATGCTTCGTTGACTGCATTGTCGCTGTCGATGAGCACGATGTTGAAGTCACGCTCGGTTTTCATGCCGTTGAATGTTCCCTGGCGGTCGCCAATTGTAAGGGTGCGGTCTTTATCGCAATATGCGAGAGGAATATTGGCATATTGTCCTTTCTCATAGTTGTAATTGGTGCCCTCGTCCTCGTAGATGGAGAAGTTGCCGTCCTTGCCGGCGTAGACCAGAATCGTGACGGGCTCGCCGCTCTCCTGCGAGGCATACTGTATGTCGCCACCCATGGGGATGATTGAGCCGCCGCGCACGTAGAGCGGGATTATGTCGTAGGGGGCCTGTACGTTAAGTGTGCGTCCGGCCTTGATTGTTTCGCCGGTATAGAAATCGTACCAGGTTTCACCCTCGGGGAAATATACGTCGCGGCTACGGGCGCCATATTTGTAGACCGGGGCTACGAGGAGTGCCGATCCGAACATATACTGGTCTTTGATATTGCGTGTCTTCATATCGTGGGTGAAATCCATGACCATGGGGCGCATGATGGTGTAATCGTTGAAGTATGTCATGCCGGCCAGTGAGTAGATGTAAGGCATCAATCGATAGCGCAGTTTTGTGTACTTTACAATCGATTTGTATGCGTCATGATTCTCGGGGGCGATGTTGAATACCTCGCGGAAGGGCCATTGTCCATGGGCGCGGAAGAGTGGTGCGAATGCTCCGAACTGGTACCAGCGGGTGTTCAGTTCGCGCCATTCCTTGAGGTCGTCGTTTTCCTGTGCTGTTTCGTCAAACAGTTTCTGTGCCGCAACATAGCGGTCCTCGACACAGAATCCGCCTATGTCCATTGTCCAATACGGGATGCCGCTCATGGCGAAGTTCAGTCCGGCCGAGATCTGGGCTTCCATGTCTTCCCAACGGGTTGCTATATCACCGCTCCAGGTTGCCGTCGAGTAGCGTTGCAGGCCCGAGAATCCCGAGCGTGTGAGAAGGAACACGCGCTTGTTGTTGTCGACTCCGCGCTGTCCGTTGTAAATAGCCTCGGCATTCATCAGGGCGTAGGCGTTGAAATACTTGGCCGACGGGCCCAAGGCTGTGGGGGTAATAAGGTCTTTGCGATACTGTAGGTCGGTGCAGTCGCGTATGTTCGGCTCGCTTGCATCCATCCACCAGGCGTCGATGCCGAGTGGCATGTAATGGTCGTTCATCTGGCTCCAGAAGAGTTTGCGGGCCTCGGGGTGGTAAGCATCGTAGAACGACCCGAGGTAGCCGGGGCCTACCCAGTCTTTGATGCTGTCTCTCACAGCACCCTGATACATCCACCCCTTACTGTCAAACTCCTTGTAGTGGTCGGTCGTGACATAGAATTTGGGCCATACCGATATCATTACGTGGGCGTTCATGTCGTGGATGGAGTCGACCATCTCCTTGGGCTGCGGGAACCGCTCGGTGTCAAACTCGTGGCTTCCCCAGGCGTTTTGCGGCCAGTGCAGCCAGTCGATTACAATATTGTCGAGAGGAATATTGCGGCGGCGGAACTCGGCCACGGTCGACAGCACCTCTTCCTGTGTATTGTACTTCTCGCGGCTCTGCCAGTAGCCCATAGCCCATTTGGGCATGACGGGCGATTTACCGGTGAGGCTTCTGTAGCCCGAGATGACGTCGTCCATGTCCCGGCCATAGATGAAATAATAGTCGATCATATCCTGCATCTCGCCCCACCATGACATCTCGTTCTTTTGTGCGGCGTTCGTAGGCGAGTAGGCTCGCAGACCGCAGTAGGCAATGCCGCTGTTGGGCTCCCATTCTATCCTGATGGGCGTTTTCTTGCCTTTTTTCATTTTTACGGAGAACTTATAGCTGTTGGGATTCCATGCCGTGCGCCAGCGAGTGTCAACAACCTTTTTGTTGTCAATATAGATGGTCTGGTAGCCCGAATAATATTGTATGAATTCAAACTCACCCGATTCCTGAGGCTCGATGATTCCCTCATATATTACATGAGAGTTGGCAAGGTTGAAATCAGTTGGCAGATTGATGACGTGCCCCAGGTCGCCGCGAATGAGATGCTCAAAGTATATCGTGGGTTCGTCTCGCTCGAGGATATTGCCGTTCTCGGCAATGTATGTGCCGGTCAAGACACCCTCTTTGCCGTTTTTGTCGTAGAGTTTGAACACTTCGCCAAGGTGTTTGTAGTCGTCGGGGTTTCCCCAGCGGCACAGTGAATAGCTGTCCCAAAGCAGGCCGTAGTTGTCGGTCGATACTACAAACGGCACAGAAACCTTGGTGTTGTATTGAAACAGTTCCTCGTTCTTGCGTTTGTAGTTGAACTCGTTGGCCTGATGCTGCCCCAGTCCATAGATGCCTTCGTTGTCGTTGAGCGATTCAAACGTCTGTCTCACGGTGTAGCCGTCGGTGCCCTCAACGTTGATGGGCGTGAAAGTACGGCCATTTTCATTTTCCTGCAGTATTTTCTTTCCTGATTTATCAAAGAAGGTAACGGCACCGGTCTTGCCCGATACAACAGCCTTGACCTGAGAGGTTGTGAGGCTCACGTCACCGTTTTTTTCGGTTACGTCATACTTGGTGTGCCCGGTGACCGGAATGACCACGAGGCTTGCATCCTCGGCAAAGTCGTTGGCCGGTGTGGCCGACACGCGAATGATCTTATCGTTTATCACCTTTAGTCGTACGTTGGCCTCGGTGGTGTGTACCACGACTCCGTTTTCGACCGGAGTGTAGTTGGCGGCGTTTATGCCTTGCGACATAATAAGCGATAATGTCAGGATAGAAATACCTTTGGTTTTCATTGGCTGATTTTTCGGTTTTTCAATTTGTAATGCTTGGTTTCTTATATGTGCAAAGATAGCACCGTTAGACCGTATTATAAACGAAAAATGTCAATTATGCGTCTATAGGGCAAGAAAGCAATGACCTATAATGTTTCCATTGGGTATAAATTTTGTTGCATGTGAACTATTGCTGGCCTGTGAGGGTGTGAAATAGCATCATTTTATGCCATGGTGCCGCAATACGTTTTCATAGCTGTCGACAACATTATCTGCACTATTATGAAACATAAGCGGGACTGCTGTTTCGGGGCCGATTCTCTTTTATATAGCAAACGCGCCCCTACGCGTACGTGTATAAGACCTAACTTTGCCGGTGTTAATCATAATGCCAATCATGAATCTCAGAACGTTATACCTTACAGTTGTGACTTGCTTCTTTTCCATGCCGTTTTGGGCGTCGGCCGAGTCGGACCCGATAGCCAATGACGAAATGGGAGAGACCGCCTTGCAGGCAGTAAAAAATATTGTAGCAGGGTGGAATCTCGGTAATACACTCGAGGCTACCGAGGGGGAAGGCTCATGGGGTAATCCATGTGCAAGCCGCCAGCTTATCGATGGAGTCAGGTCGGCCGGTTTCAACGCTGTTAGAATCCCGTGCTCGTGGCACACACACCTGCTGGACGATGCCGAGCCTTACACAATCGACCCGGTGTGGCTCGAACGTGTGAAGGAGGTCATAGATTATGCTTATGACGCCGGAATGTATGTGGTCATAAACACACACTGGGATGGGGGCTGGCTGGAACAACATGCCAACGAAGATGACTGTGACCGTGTCGTAAAAAAGGAGAAAGCAATATGGACCCAGATTGCAAATGCTTATGCCGGTTACGGTCAAAGGCTTATCTTCGCGGGCAATAATGAGATACGCAACAATGTGGGCGATCACGACAACTGGGGCACACCGTCGCCCGGCGAGCGTAAGGCACTTGAAGCTTTCAATCAGGCTTTTGTTGACGCGGTGAGAAGTACCGGCGGTAATAACGCGGTTCGCAACCTCGCAGTCCAGTCGTGGTGCTGCAACCCTATTCTCGCTCTCGAAGAGCTTACACTACCCCATGACCCGGCCGATTCCCACCTCATGGTGGAGGTTCATTTTTACGAGCCCATGGATTATACCCATACAACTGATAAACGCCTGTACTGGGGCGAGCGCAAAGGATTTACCGCCGATTCCGATTACCAGGAGAGCTATATCGATGAATTGTTCGGGCGGCTAAGGGCTCGCTTCGTCGACCAAGGCTATGGCGTAATACTGGGAGAGTATGGCACGAAATGCCATTCGAAAGACAAGGCCGATCTCATGCAATGTGACCGGTATTACCTTGAGTATGTTACCAAGGCAGCAAAGGATAATGGCCTCGCACCGTTCTACTGGGACAACGGCTTTCACGCTGTGGGGACATTCGGCGTTTTTGACCGATACACCGGGAAGGTTGTGGCACGCCATCTTCACGACGGCATCATGGCCGGAGCACGAAGTGGACAATACCCGTTTTAGAATCAGATAGTTTAACTTTTTTCAAAATAATTATCATGAAAGGCAGTAAAATTTATCTCTTTTCAATAGTTCTTGTGGCGGTGCTGGGAGGATTGCTTTTCGGCTACGACACGGCTGTGATTTCCGGTGCCGAAAAAGGACTCCAGGCTTTTTTCCTTGGAGCGGAGGATTTCAACTATACCGATATAATTCATGGCATAACGTCGAGCAGCGCACTGCTGGGTTGCATTATAGGCAGCGCGCTGTCGGGTTTTATCGCCTCGCGCCGGGGCCGGAAGCCCACTCTCATATTTGCCGGCGTGCTTTTCCTGCTGTCGGCGCTGGGAAGCTATTATCCCGAGTTTTTCTTCTTTACCTATGGCCATCCCTCGCTGGAACTGCTGGTAGCCTTCAACTTTTATCGAATAATAGGCGGTGTGGGAGTAGGCCTTGCCTCGGCCATCTGCCCGATGTATATCGCCGAGGTCGCGCCGAGTAATTTACGTGGCACGTTGGTGTCGTGGAATCAGTTTGCGATTATATTCGGACAGCTTGTCGTGTACTTTGTAAATTTCATGATACTTGGCGAGCATACCAATCCCATAATCGAGAACATTGGTGAAACGATCTACAGGGTGCATCCGTCGTCGGATCCCTGGACTATAACTACAGGCTGGCGCTATATGTTCGGCAGCGAGGCTTTTGTAGCGGCTTTATTCACCATTCTTGTATTCTTCGTGCCCGAGTCGCCGAGGTATCTGGCCATCAAGGGCTTTGACAGCAAAGCACTCAAAACGCTCACGCGTATAAACGGCATGGAAAAGGCAAAGTCGATACTTGCCGATATCAAGGCTACGGTCAATGTCAAGTCGGAGCGCTTGTTCTCGTTTGGCATCCTGGTGATTTTTGTCGGTGTGATGCTGTCGGTGTTCCAGCAGGCGGTAGGAATCAACGCCGTGCTTTATTATGCCCCCCGCATCTTCGAGTCGATGGGGATGGGCGACCCTATGGTTCAGACCGTCATGATGGGTGTCGTCAATATCGCGTTCACACTTGTCGCAGTATTCACGGTTGAGCGTCTTGGGCGTAAACCGTTGTTGATCTGGGGCTCATTCGGTATGGCGGCAGGTGCGTTTGGTGTCGCTGTCTCCAATATCATCGAGTTGCCGGCTATCGTTCCGGTAATGTCTATAATGGTCTACTCGGCTTCGTTCATGTTCTCATGGGGTCCGATATGCTGGGTACTCATCGCCGAGATCTTCCCCAATACAATAAGGTCGGGCGCGGTAGCTATAGCGGTAGCGTTCCAGTGGATATTCAACTTCATCGTGTCGAGCACTTTCGTTCCCATGTATAACATGAGTTTCGGGTCGATGGGTACAGGTTTCGGACACATGTTTGTCTATGCTCTTTATGGTCTTATCTGTGTGTTGGCGGCGTGGTTCGTCTACAAGCTCGTTCCCGAGACCAAGGGCAAGACCCTGGAGGATATGACATCGTTCTGGCGTAAAAAGAGTTCAAAGTAAAACAAGTAAAAATTCAAATATAGCAAATGACATGAAAAGACTTCTCACAGTTTTTATGCTGCTTTCAAGCATTGTTGCCTTCTCGCAGTCGAAAGTCGAGATGCTGCTTTGGGATGAAAATCCTGCTGATACTACGGCTGCAAAGCTCGCTGCGATACGGGCCAATGATTTTACGCGTGATCCCGCGTTAACGGTTTATATACCTAAAAAGCCTACCGGCAAGGCCATCATAATGTGCCCCGGAGGCGGTTATGGTTGGGAGGCGACAGGGCACGAGGGGCATGGTATGGCCGAGTGGTTCAATCGCCAGGGCATTACGTATATCGTCCTGAAATACCGCCTGCCGCAGGGCGATTGTAACCTGCCGCTGGCCGATGCCGAGCAGGCTGTGCGTCTGGCGAGAGCCAATGCTTCCGACTGGGGTATCGATCCTTCAAAGGTAGGTATCATGGGAGCCTCGGCTGGCGGGCACCTGGCCTCTACGCTTGCCACTCATTACAGCAGCCCCGAGACGCGCCCCGATTTCCAGGTATTGTTTTATCCCGTCATCACAATGGATGCCCGGTACACCCACATGGGGTCGCGCGTGAATCTTCTCGGCGAGAATCCCGACGATGAGGTGGTGAGAAAGTTCTCGAACGAGTTGCAGGTAACGCCTCATACCCCCAAGGCATTCATCATGTTGTCGTCGGACGATAATGCAGTGCCTGTGGCCAATGGCGTGAACTACTATATGGCATTGCTCTCGAACAATGTAAGGGCTTCGCTGCACGCTTACCCCGAGGGTGGGCACGGCTGGGGATACGGCGACGGGTTTCTGTACAAGGGCCGTTGGACCGACGAGCTCGAGATGTGGCTAAGAGAAGAGATTTAACCAAACATTTATAATCCTACTAAAATCAACGACATGAAAAAAATCTTTACACTTGTAATTTGTGCGGCCGCATCATTGTCGGCTTTTGCACTGGAGCAGCAACTTCTTGCTTCTCCTCAATCGCTCGATACCGAGGAAACCGGCTGGTTCCCCGGCATCTGCATCGACAAGGCACCGTTTTTCCTGACTTCGTCAACGTGTCACCCAAAAATCATCTTCAAATAAAGGTGCG
>CANDNO010000074.1 GCA_947386115.1 uncultured Muribaculaceae bacterium | reverse complement strand
TATTAGCGAAGGTAGCGTCGCCGCCGTAATAATATAATGTGGGATAACCGGCCATCGACATGCTGCGGGCGAGCGAGGGGATGTGGCGGGTCTTTTCGGGATATTTTGACAGCGAGGTTGTGGGCTGGGCTGGGAAGGCGTTGAGTATGGCCGGGATAGCGCGGTCGGTGCGGAATGTGCTCGAGTAGAAATCGGTCATTACAAGGCCGTCGCGGGCTATGCTGTCGAGCCCGTTGGCTATCGGTTCTCCTCCAAGGGAGGGGAACAGCGAGTTGGAGAAGCTCTCTAATATAATAATGTATATATCGGGGCGGCAGGTACTGAGTAGCGGAGTCTCGGAGGGTGTGTAAGGCTCGGACGTGGTGACCTCGTCGAGGAGTTGCGAAGCTTGCCCGGGCTCGACAAGGCGGAACATCTTGTTGAATGCCTGCTGGTGCATGGCCGAATAGAATAGGCTGAATGCCGGGTTGACGGCGGCATGGTTGAGTCGCATATTGTTGCTGTAAAAGGCTGTGCTCATGTTGACGGTAGCTACACCGAATCCGCCACGTATGGGGATGAAAAGCAAGGCTGTGAGCAGGAGCATCGCGCCGGAGACTTTAAGCCTGTAGGCCGGCTCGACCGAGTAGCCGTTTAGACCGATGACGCGCACGAGCAGCAAGTATAGCCCGGCAGTGAGCAGCACGAGCAGTACGATTCCCGAAATGACCATCCATAGCGGAGCGCTTGCCACGGCAGCCATGGGGTTGGTCATGACATAGAACAGCGGGGTGATGTCAAGCTTGAAGTCCCAGTAACCGTATAGTGCCGTATCAACGCCTATGATGGTGAGCACGAGCAGCGATATTACAGCCAGATATATTTTGATAGAAATCGATACCGTTCGTGGCGAGCGGAACCATGGACCGGCCACAAGCAGCAGGCCCGGGATGGCCGAGAGGTAGCCGGCGGTGGCGAGATCCATCTTGAGGCCGTGCCAGATTACCTGAATGACATCGGTAAAGCCAATGCCGGCATACATAGAGCGGTAGCAAAGCATGAAACAAAGCTTTGCAACGATGAAAAGAATTACCCAGGACAGAAAGAGTGATAGTAATATGCGAACCGATTTTTTCATTTACGATAAGAACTCCCTAAAAGATAGTTTAAAATGTTTGGCTGATAAGTAACTTGCGGTGTTGCTAAATTTGTGAGTTGCTTATAGCTTTGTAAAGCAGACTGTGTATGCGTGAGCGCGCTTTGTGGCGATTCCATGCCGCGTTGTCTCGGGTGGGATTGACGCGGTTGCTGAGGAAAATGTATATGAGATTGTTGTCGGGGTCGACCCAGAAACAGGTGCCGGTGAAACCTGTATGGCCGTAGGCCGATGCCGGAACCTCCTCGGGGACGGGCGACTTGTCGGGGTTGCTGGCGTCGGGACGGTCGAAGCCGAGTCCGCGCCGGCTTGTGGCCGACTTGGTGCGGGTGAACTCCTTGACGACATTGTCGCTGAGTATGCGTGTTCCACCATATGTGCCGCCGTTGAGGTACATAGAACACACTTTGGCAAGGTCGGTGGCGGTGCCGAACATGCCGGCATTGCCCTGCACACCTCCCGAGAATGCCGAGAGTTCGTCGTGGACATATCCGCGAAGGGTCTGGCGACGCAGGAACGTGTCGTTCTCGGTAGCCGCGATCATTTCGGCGGGATAGTGCTCGAGGGGTCGGTAGCAAAGCGAGTAGGCCCCGATGGGGCTGAATACCGCTTCATCAACAAGGCGGTCGTGGCTCTTGCCGGTGAGTCGCTGCTCGATATCAAGCAGCAGGCAGAAGTTAAGGCAGCTGTAGCGCATTGTGCGCGGACGCAACGGGATGTCGTAGATGCGGTTCATGATAGTGTCGAGTGTCGACTCGCCCACCCAGATGCCGGCGGCAGCCTCGATGGGGAACTCGTCGCTCTTGCGGGTGGCGGTGATGTCGCGGCGCATACGGGCGTTGGAGTTGCCGTAGACGTTACGTGAAATCTTGATGGTGTGGGGAGCGACACGGCGGCGGCGTGTGAGCGGGCCTGTGTAGCTGTCGGGGTCGACCATCGTCTCGTACATGTTGAGTGAAGCCGGCATGCCGCTCTCGTGGAGCAGGAGCATGCGGGGCGTTATCGACGCTTTCTCGGTTCCTTTAAGTGCCTCGATGTACTCGGAGATAGGCTTGTCGAGGTCAAGGCCGGCCTCCTGACGGGCCAGCATTATACCGGGAAGAGTGCCTATGGCCTTGCTCACCGAGGCGAGATCAAAAAGCGTCGACGGGGTGACGGAAGAAGCTCCGGGCTGATTGGTGGTGCGTCCGTAGCAGCGGTCGGCAACGACATGTCCGTCCTTTACAACCATCACCTGCAGTCCCGAAAAAGCACCTGCCGCAACGGCGGGTCGGGCGATGGCGTCGATCGAGTCGTTGAGCCACTCGGGCATTCCTGCACCATTGGGCGTCGAGAAGCTGAGTCGTGTCGCCGGGTATGAAACGCCCTCGCCGAGAGCTGCGACTCCAGGCATCGAGACCGGCAGACGGCCCGACACGGCGTTACCGGCAAAAATGGCATCGCCGGCAGCGCGTCGTGCCACGGCATTGTCATCATACATCATTACCATTGCGGCCGACTTGCCCAGTGCCGATTTAAATTTCATCGCTTTGTATGGGGTCATGAACATCACCGGCACCAGGGCGTGATGGCCGGCAAGAGCATCGAGCTGCTGTATCGACGCTGTCTTGTCGTTGTAGACGGCTGCGACTACGATATCGTGGGAGAGTATCTCGTCGAGTTGGGCACGGGAGAGTGGGGCGGCCTGATTGGAATAGACCTTGACATCGGCGTGTCGTTTCATAACGTCGGCAAGTTCATTGTCACGAGGAGCCCCGATGTTTACGAGGGCTATCGTGCGTCCTTGCCGGGCGGGTAATATACCGTTGGTATTGCCGGTAACGGTTACAGAGGCAGCGGTGAGTCGCTCGATGAGGCTCTTCGCCCCGGTGGTATTCAGACGCGCTTTCATGCCGTTGATATCTACCTTTGCCGGCTTGCGGTCAAGGCCGAGAGCCCATTTATAGGAGAGGACCTTGCGGCAACGGCTGTCGACATCGTCGCGGCTTATCTTGCCGCTCGTGATAGCTTGCTCGATAGCTGTGATATCGGCAGGAGGGTTGAGCGAACTGAGCAGCATGTCGGCTCCGGCCATGAATGCCGACACGCAGTTGTTGTCGGAGTTACCGAGCGCGCCTTTCATCTCGAGCGCGTCGGTGAAGACGAGCCCGCCGAATCCCATCTGCTGTTTGAGCAGCTCGGTGGTGATGGGGTAGGACATGGAGGCTGGGGTGCCCGAGGCATCGAGCGACGGCACTGAAAGGTGGCCTACCATGATTCCCGACATGCCGGCGTCGATGTATCGGCGGAAGGGCAGCAGGTCGTTGTCGTGCATGAACTGCGAGGTATGGTCTACGACGGGCAGTGTCTTGTGTGAGTCGGTCGATGTATCGCCGTGTCCCGGGAAGTGTTTGGCTGTAGTGAGAACGCCGTTGCCCTCCATACCGCGGCTGTAGGCAACTACGGCGGCGGCTACACGTTCAGGGTCCTCGCCGAACGACCTGCGGCCTATCACGGGGTTGGACGGGTCGAGGTTGACGTCGGCTACAGGCGCGAAATCGACGTGTAATCCCATCTCGCGGCACTCGCGGGCTACCTCGGCGCCGTATTCTTCGAGCAGGCGTGTGTCGGATACAGCGCCAAGCGCCATATTGTAGGGGAAGCGGGGCGTTTCGGGTATGCGCATCGCCAGACCCCATTCGCCGTCAAGGGTCATCATGACGGGTATGTCGGCTTGGGCCTGCGCGTAGTTTATCATCGAAGCGTAGTCGGATATCGAGCCTTTGCGGAACAGCAGTCCTCCTACTTTGTTCTGCCCCACATAGCGCTTTATTACTGTGCGCGATGTCTCTCCCTTGGTGGGGTCGACAACGGGACAAAACAGCTGGGCGATGCGCTGGCGGGGTGTGAGAGTCTCGAAAACCGAGTCGACCCATGCCCGGCATTCGGGCGATTGTGTGGCTGCCCTGAAGTCGGTTGCCCCGGTAGCCACGGTAGTGGATAGCAACAGCGCTGCTACATATAATATCTTACGTATCATTTTGAAACGGTGAAGTGGTCTGATTCGTCTGATTTGATTGTTTTACGCGGGAGTTTGCCGATATAGTCCATTACATCAGCGTTCATGACATTGTCACTCTTGGCTATGACCTTGCCATTGACAAGCGGTTTCATGTAGTCACCGCCGTTGGCGATATAGTCGATGGTGGCAATGCGATAGGTGGCATCGGGGTCGATGGGCTTTCCGTCGATGGTTGCATCCTCAATCTCATCATCGTCGAGATGCGCTACAATATTGCGGTCGTAGCTCACGCGGTGCATGCGGGCATTTATCTCGATCGATTTGAGCAGGTCGCGACCCGATATCTCGAGCACCTCGACGCGGTTGTCGAAGGGGAGCATCTCCATGATGTGTCCTTTGGTTACATTGCCTTTCTTCATGCCCGTGCGCACACCGCCGCGATTGGATATCGCGAGGTCGATATGTTGACCCGGAGTGAGTTCTCGCCCTCGAGAGGCAAGGAAAGCCGACACGAAATTGTGGATTGCTTCACAGCTGCGGTCGCTGCAATCGATGCGGGTTTTGCCTATGACGATACTCTTGAGCGAGTCCACGCCGTGGCGATATGGGGCGAGCATGGCGAGAAGACCGGGGTCGAGTCGGTTGTCAAGACGGCTGTCGACGGGGATGAGCTGCGCCTTTATCGAGTCGGTATCGGTGTCGATTGTCACGACACCAAGGTATTTGCCGGTGCTGCCGGTCTGGGTGATTATGACAGGCTCTTTGTCGGTGTTCAGCTTCCAGCCCTGGAAAGTGCCGGGCTTGACTACAGTGTGGCTGTGTCCGCCAATGATGAGGTCGATGTCGTTGCCCTCGGTTGCTACATCGATATCGTCGGGCATCCCGTCGTAGTCGTAGCCTATGTGTGACAGCGCCACGACGTAGTCGACACCCTCATTGTGTTTGAGGTGCCATGCCGTGGAGTTGGCCGCACGGTACACGTCCTGATATTTCACTCCCACGCTCTTTGACGGGTCAATGATTCCGGCGGGCTCGACGTTGAGGCCTATTATGCCTATTTTCTTGCCGCCGATGTTGATTATTTTATAGCGGTCGACAAGCGAGTCGAGAGGTGTGCCCGAGAGATCGTAGTTGGTTGAAATGAAGTCGGCATCGATCGATGCGACGTATTTGGCCAGGGCGTCCATGCCGTTGTCAAACTCATGGTTGCCGAGAATGGCCAGGTCGTACCCGAGGGCGTTGAGAGCCTTGGCTTCGACCTCGCCGCCGTAGAGGTTGAAATATGTAGTGCCTTGAACGGCATCGCCGGCATCGACGAGTATTGTGTTGGGTTCGGCTGCTCTAATGCTGTCTATCAGCACCTTGCGACGTGCTATGCCGCCGGTGTCGGCTGCCGTTGGGTCAATCTGGCTGTGAGTGTCGTTGGTATGGATGAAGACGATGTGCTCGGCCACGGCAGGTGTTGAAAATGCGATTGCCGCCACTGCCAGTGCCGACCAGAAGTACTGTTTTTTCATAATGAATACGGGCGAAATATTTAAATGTATATTTTATGACAACGAAGATACGAAAAATCCACCAATCGGCCACGGTCTGAAAAAATTATTTGGAGTAAAAGTTGACTGTGACGAATATTTTCCGTAAATTTGCAGAGTTTTTTCAACAAATATAACCAAGTGGGAAAGTTTACAGCATACAAGCTACCGCTCAAAAGTCTCCAGGCTGGTACTCATAACTATGAGTATAAGCTTGGTGGACAGTTCTTTAAGGACATGGAGAGCCCCGATGTACGCGACGCCGACGTCGACGTGCAGCTCACTGTCGTGCATCGCGACGGTGTGTACGACTTGACATTCAAGTTTACCGGCGAGGTGGTGTTGCTGTGTGACCGTTGCCTTGATGACCTGCATTTCCCCATCGACACCGACTACCACATCATGGTCAAGTATGGTGACGCTTATCGCGACGACTCGGATGATTTCCTCGAAATCCCCGAGAGCGATAACGACTTGAACGTGGCCTACATGATGTATGACACCGTGTCGCTGGCGATACCCATCAAGCATGTCCACCCGCTGGGCAAGTGTAATCGCGCCATGAGCGCGTTGCTGCGCAAGCATCGCACCACTATACCCGGCGACGAGGATGCCGCGCTCGAGAACGAGCTCATCGACGAGATGGACTCTATGCCCGATGATGTGGCCGAGACACCTACCGACCCTCGCTGGAATAAATTGAAAGACTTAACTGAAAACTAATTAATAATTATAAGCAACAATGGCACATCCTAAACGCAAACAATCAAAGACCCGTACCGCAAAGCGCAGAACTCACGACAAGGCTGCTATGCCCACACTGGCTGTATGCCCCAACTGTGGTGCCTGGCACGTTTACCACTGTGTGTGTGGTGAGTGTGGCTACTACCGCGGAAAAATCGCCATCGAGAAGGCTGCAGCTCTCTAATCCAAGGGATACTGTACACCGATAGCGATACGTGAGGTCACGTGGCCGGGAAATCGCGACAGGCATCTTTTTTTGCCACCCATCCCGCCACGACCTCTACTAATCGAGGCTTGACATACTCCTCCCAGGGTCACACGCCGATGCGCGACCCGCGGTGGAGATGTTTTGCCATATATTATTACAGAAGTCGCTGGACGACTGTATTTCAAACACCACATCAACCCCCTGTCTAAAGCTATGCTATATGCAAGAATATCAGGCATCGCATCATACCTGCCTGATGACATACTCGACAACGAGATGCTCTCGAAGATGGTTGATACCAACGACGAGTGGATTACCACACGTGTTGGCATCAAGGAGCGCCGCATTCTGAAAAAAGAAGGCGCCGGTTCCTCTTACCTCGGCATCCAGGCTGTCAACAAACTCATCGAGTCAACGGGTGTGAACCCCGACGAGATTGAACTCGTAATATGTGCAACCTCCAACCCCGACTACCGTTTCCCCTCAACGGGTTCGGTTATCGTTGAAGGCTGTGGCCTCAAGAACGCTTATGCCTATGACATCCAGGCTGCTTGTGCCGGTTTCATCGTGGCACTCGAAGATGCAGCGGCTTACATCCGTTCGGGACTTCGCAAGAAGGTTGTCGTAGTTGCTGCCGAGAAAATGTCGTCGATGGTCAATTATGAGGACCGTTCTACATGTGCCCTCTTCGGCGACGGCGCTGCCGCAGTTCTCGTAGAGCCCACCGAGGAGCCTGTTGGTGTTATCGATGGCGTGTTCCATGTCGACGGTTCGGGTCTCGAGCATCTTTACATGCCTGCCGGCGGTTCGGTTAAGCCCGCTTGCCAGGAGACCCTCGATGCCGGCGAACACTTCCTGTTCCAGGACGGCCGCCACGTTTACAAGAATGCAGTTACCGACATGTTCACATCGTCGATTGACATCATGAAGCGCAACGGTCTCACTGTCGAGACTCTCGACTATCTGATTCCCCATCAGGCCAACCTGCGCATCATTGAGGCTGTATCTTCACGCGCCGGTATCCCCGACGAGAAGGTGCTCGTGAACATCCAGCACACGGGTAACACAAGTGCTGCATCGATTCCTCTGTGTCTCGACGAGTTCAAGGACAAGCTCAAGAAGGGTGACAAACTCCTGCTCACAGCATTCGGCGCCGGCTTCACATGGGGCGCCATGTATGTGATCTGGGATATGTAATTGCCCTGTTATCACGGTATTTCGCCCATTGATGGGTAAATAATATATAAAAATAGCATCTTTTAAGGTGCTATTTTTGTTTATAGATTTGAACGGTCGATAGTGACCTTCTGAACTCCAACAAAATTCAAGTAAGATATGGCTACAGAACATAAAGCAGGATTTGTCAATATAGTGGGCAACCCCAATGTAGGAAAATCGACCCTGATGAACGACCTCGTGGGCGAGCGCGTAAGTATCATAACAAGCAAGGCGCAGACCACTCGCCACCGCATCATGGGCATAGTCAATACCCCCGACTATCAGATTGTATTTTCCGATACTCCCGGCGTACTCAAACCCAAGTATAAACTCCAGGAGAGCATGCTCGATTTTTCGGAAGGGGCACTTACCGATGCCGACATTCTGCTCTATGTCACCGACGTCGTGGAGGATCCCGTCAAGAATGCCGATTTCCTTGCCAAGGTGGCCAAGGAGAAGGTGCCGGTGCTCCTGGTAATCAACAAGATTGACCTTGTGAAGAGTCAGCAGGAGCTGGAGGATATCGTGGCTCGTTGGCGCGAATTGCTGCCCAACGCCGAGGTATTCCCCACGAGCGCCAAGGAGCATTTCAATGTGTCCAACCTCATGGCCCGCATCGTCGAGCTGTTGCCCCCGTCGCCCCCTTACTTCGGCAAGGACGCGTTGACCGACAAGCCGGCCCGATTCTTTGTTACGGAAATCATCCGCGAAAAGATTCTGCTCAACTATGACAAGGAGATTCCTTACTCGACCGAGGTCATCGTCGAGAAATTTGAGGAGAGCGAGAAGGCTATCCACATCATGGCTGTGGTTTATGTTGAACGTGACTCCCAGAAAGGCATCCTGATAGGCAAGGGCGGCTCGATGCTCAAGCGCGTAGGTACAGAGGCCCGCAAGGATATCGAGAAATTCTTCGACAAGAGCGTCTACCTCGAGCTGTTTGTAAAGGTCGAGCCCAACTGGCGCAACCGCGAGAACAAACTCAAGTCGTTCGGCTACATCGAGTAATTACCGGTTGTCTACCTCGACTTTTTTTCGTAATTTTGCACAATAAACTCATAACCTCAGGATATTTTCATGGGACAACTTGTAGCAATAGTAGGTCGACCCAACGTGGGTAAATCGACGCTTTTTAACCGCCTGACGCAGACCCGTACTGCCATTGTGGATCCTACAGCCGGTACCACTCGCGACCGCCAGTATGGCAAGGTCGACTGGTGTGGTAAGGAATTTTCAATTGTCGATACCGGCGGTTGGGTTGTCAACAGCGAGGATATCTTCGAGGGCGAGATCAACAAGCAGGTGGCGCTGGCTATCGAGCAGGCCGACGAGATTCTCTTTGTCGTTGACGCCATGAACGGTGTCACCGACCTTGATGACCACGTGGCTGAGATTCTGCGTAAGTCGCGCAAACCGGTGCTGCTTGTGGCCAACAAAGTCGACTCGGGCGACTGGCTTTACAACGTCCCCGAGTTCTATTCGCTCGGTCTTGGTGATCCGTATCCTGTGTCGGCTGTCAACGGTTTCGGTACAGGCGACCTGCTTGACATCGTTGTGTCGAAGTTGCCCGAGAAGGTCGATGAGGAGGAGGAACTCGACGATATACCCAAGTTTGCCATCGTAGGTCGACCCAATGCCGGCAAGTCATCGCTCATCAACGCGTTCATAGGCGAGGACCGTCACATCGTTACCGATATTGCCGGAACAACCCGCGACAGCATCTATACGCGCTACAACAAGTTCGGTTTTGACTTTTACCTCGTCGATACCGCCGGAATACGTAAGAAAAACAAGGTCAACGAGGATATCGAGTATTATTCGGTAATACGCTCTATCCGTGCCATCGAGGCCAGCGATGTATGTATTCTCATGATTGATGGTACCCGTGGCATCGAATCGCAGGACACCAGCATCTTCTCGCTCATACAGCGCAACAAGAAAGGCCTCGTAGTGTGTGTCAACAAGTGGGACCTTGTCGAGGATAAATCCATAACGGCCATCAAGCACTACGAGTCGGCGATACGCGACCGTTTTGCACCGTTTACCGATTTCCCCATCCTGTTTACATCGGCTCTTACCAAGCAGCGCATATTCAAGGTGATAGAGACCGCAGTCAAGGTTTACGAGAACCGTCGTCGTGTGATTCCCACCCATCAGCTCAATACAGTGATGCAGGAGGTAATCGCAGCCTATCCGCCACCCGCCAATAAGGGCAAATATGTAAAGATTAAGTATGTGACGATGCTCAAAGGCTCGCCCATACCCACCTTCATATTCTTCTGCAACCTCCCGCAGTGGGTAAAAGAACCCTATCGTCGCTATCTCGAGAACAAATTACGCGAAAACTGGGAATTCCACGGCACCCCCGTCAACATCTTCATGCGCGAAAAATAAAGCATTTTAGGTACGAGGTACAAGGTCCGAGGTCCGAGGCCCTGGGCCCGAGATTTGTAGGGACGCGGCGTGCCGCGTGGACCCCGCCAATCCGCAACCCCGCAAACACCCGCAACCCCGCAAACACCCGCAACCCTCGCCAATCCGCGACCCTCGCGCCCCCGCCGCGCCATCCCCCGCGCCCCGCCCTCCGAGAATCGAAACAACTATACATTCAATAAAAAAACTGTTTATGGAAAAGAGAAACTTCTTTACATCGGGATGGCTGTTCCTGTCGATTACTATACTCAATCTGTTGGTGGCCGGAGTGTTTGGCCCGCTGATTATATCGAGTCCCGGTCATCTTGACGAATGGTTTGGCCCACTTTGTTTCCTCTTCCCCATGAGTATAGCCCTTGCTATAGTAGGCGGACTGGTTCCTCACCGCAAAATCGGAGTCAAACGACTGCTCACAGTCCTGTTCAACGCCATCGCCGTCATACTGTATATATCAGCAGTCATCGCGATAATCAGCCACTGGATAGGCTGATCACCCCTCGCAAAACAAATACACAACAGGCCGAGTATCACAAGATACCCGGCCTGTTGTGTAATGTGGCGTGTGGATCCTTGGGGATTAGCGGAGGGTGAAGGTGTTGAAGGAGTGGGGGGCGAGGGTGGCGGTGAGTTGGCGGCCTTCGATGGTGACGGTGAGGGGGAGGGGGGCGTCGGTGCGGTTGGCGGCCACTACGTTGTATTTACCCTGTGGGGTGCGTGCTATCACTACGGGCATGTCGGGGTTCTCACGGCCTATGGCTCCTACGATGGTCGAGCCTGAGGGGATGGCCTGGGTGAAGTGCTTTACGGCGTAGTACTCGGGGGTATAGCGTGCAGTGCGGGTTTCGGGGTCGAACTCTATGAGAGCGTTCTGGTTCCATCCCCAGGGGCTTGTTCCGCGCTTGGGGAGCAGGAAGTTCCAGTTGTACCACTCGTCGATACCGACGGCAAGGTTGTCGGCTATGAGGAAGAATGTGTGCTCGCCGGCTTTCCAGTCCATGTCGCCGTTGCCACACTCGCTCTCGGAGCAAATGTAGTGATACTGAGGATACTGACGACGTATCTCGGGCATTATCTCGCGACCTTCCCACTGGAATGCGAGGCCGTCGATCGATGCGCGCAGGGTCGAGTCGGAGAGTACGGTCTCGACGTGGTCCTGGCGGTTGGTGTTGAACGTGCCCAGGTAGAGCTTTACATCGGGGTGCAGGCGCTTGAGCGTGGGAGCGAGGTAGTCGCGGTTAAAGCGTATGGTACCCTCGGCAGTCCAGGGGCATCCGGGGTAAGGGGTATAGCTGTAGGCTTCGTTCTGATAGATTATCATGTCGATAGGCACGTCCTCCTTGGCATACTCGTCGATGAATCGGCAGAAATAGTTGGCGTAGGCCTGGAGATAGCGCGGATCCTGAATCATGTAGTCTTGTGTGGCGAGTTTGTAGGGGAACTTGCCGCGACGCTCGCCGAGGAATTTCATCTCGTCCTCGTCGATGTCGTCGACCGAGCCGAAGAGCAGGTAGTCGATGTCGGGGTTGGCATCGTTGTGCTTGCTGCTAACGACGGGGTAATCGTTGCTAATTTTCATCCACGATGGCGGTGACCAGGGAGATGCCCAGATGGTGAGCTCGGGATAATAATGCTGTGCGTAGCGTATGAGGGGGATTATGCTGGTTTTGTCGCGGTCGATGTTGAAGTAGCGAAGCTCAAGGTCGCCCTGCACCTCGTCGCAGCTGAACCATGAGCGCCCGTAGTCGTTGCAGTTCATGCCTACGCGGCCTCGGGTGAAGCGCAGGTCGCCATCGGGGCTGAACATGTTGTACATTAGCGAGTCCTGTGCTGGCTTGGAGAGTTGAACGAACGCGTCCCAGTCGAGCTCGTTGAAAGTCGTGCCCCAGTGGCGGAATGTCTGGCCGGTAGAGTTGGCGTCGACGCTGAGCACCGGCTTTGAATCGGAGGAGGGCTTGCTCAGTTTTACTGTCGACTCGTTCCAGGTCTTGCCGTCGGCCGTGGTAGAGTGCCAGGTGGCACGTTGAGCCGAGAGAGCAAACGGCAGCGATGCAAGTATTGCTGCTGAGAATAATAAGAATTTCATAGGTAATATACTTAGGTGTTAATGATTGTATATTTATTTGCAAAGATACGGTTTTTCGGTACTTTTGCAATGCTATACATAAGTAAAAATGGACAAGAAAATCAATAGGTTGCTGCATAATCGAGTGACTCGTTTTATTGCCATGGGGCACTATAGTGATGTGCCAGAGCGAAATATTCTTTTAGGATATCTTGTATATGCCATAGCTGGCTGGTTGCTGCTCATGTTGCCATGGGCGACGAAAGTAAATACTCTTCATCCGGTGGATAATCTGTTTACTGCTGTATCGGCGATATCGACCACCGGCCTTGCAACGGTCGATGTTGGAGCTACATATACGTTGTTCGGGCAGGTCATTATCCTGTTGCTCGTTCAACTTGGCGGCATAGGCTATATGACACTAAGTTCCTACATTGTTTTCCGTCTCACTCGTCACGCCATCGGGTACAACAAGCAGGTCATGAGTCGTTCTATTGCAGTACCATGGGGTATGAGCCTGAGGCAGATTGTCAACAATGTGATTCATTTTACTATTGTCTTTGAGGTGATCGGATTTCTCATCTTGTATCCTACGATGATTCAAGCCGGAGTCCACTTGCCGGCATGGAACGCTGTATTCTTGTCGGTGTCTTCGTTCTGTACGGCCGGGCTAAGTCTCTTCCCCGACTCGTTGTGCAGTTTCAGTAATAACGTGGTAGTCAATATTACAGTAGCAACATTGAGTTATGTGGGAGCAATGGGCTTTATCGTTATTACCGATGTTATGAACCGCCTTAAGGGACGTATCAAACATGTGACTTTTACAACCAAAGTCATCGTGATGATAACGGGTATAATGACTGTTGGCGGAATGACAATGCTAATGCTTACGCCCGACATTTGGGGGGAGGAAAATTTCGGTGACCGGTTGCTCGCTTCATTCTTTCAGACTATGTCGGCGATGACGACTGTGGGATACAATACGGTCCCGCTCGGTATTTTACCGGTCTCGACGGTGCTTGTTTTGTCGCTCATCATGTTTGTGGGCGCGTCACCTTCGGGTACCGGCGGTGGTGTCAAGTGTACGTCAGTTTCGGTAGTATGGGGTTATGTATTCTCCAAACTCGGTCTAAGAGAAGATGTGACTTTTCTGGGAAACCGAATCCCGTCGTATCGAGTAGATACGGCTTTGACAAACGTTATAGTCTACGGACTGTTCATCTTAATTGGTTGTATGGCAATGAGCTTCAGCGACCCGTCGCTGTCGTTGTCTCAGATAATGTTCGAAGCTACGTCGGCACTCGGCACGGTGGGGTTGAGCATGGATGTGACCCACGATCTGTCAACAGCCGGAAAGTTGATCGTTATAAGTCTTATGTATATAGGCCGTGTAGGAGTGATATCGTTCGGGTCGGCTTTTGTGATCCGTACGAAGCATAAAAACTTGTCGAGCCGGCGAGAAGCTGATATCGCGGCATGATGATTAAATCAAATTGGTATGAAACAGGTATTTATAGTAGTATTGTTTTTGAACGTGTTTGGATTTGTGGCTCGATCTGAAGAGGCTCCGTTTATTGAAGTGACGGGGTCGGCCACAATCAGTATTGTTCCCGACCGCATTACAATTGAGGTTGGCATGGAAGAGTATTATGTCCCATGTGACAATGGCGACAGCCTTCGTGTAAAGCTCTCGGCGATAGAAAGTAACGTGCGCGGTTCGTTGCGAAAGGCGGGTGTTGCCGACTCGCTTATTGTTGTATCGGATATGGGTAACTATCGCAGTCGCGCCGGAGGGTCGGATTTTCTGATGGCGAAGCGCCTTTCGGCTACGTTTACCGATTTCGATCAGCTCGAACAGTTCGCCGATGGGCTTGACCGCAAGGGTATCACGAGCTTTAATATAACGCGAATCGATAATTCGGAAATTGGCAGTTACAACCGTCAGGGATTGAAAGCTGCGCTTGATGCGGCACGCGATAAGGCCGAATTTATTGCTGCCAATGAAGGCGGAAATCTATTGTGGCCTGCGCAGATTATCGAGAACGGCCCGAGTTACTATGAATCGCCGGCGTTCAGTAATGTCGCTTTTGATAGTGGAGCGGGAATGGATAATATGCGCCGCATCGTGCGCCGTTACAGCGTCAAGGTCCGCTATTTAGAGCCGGTTCGACAATAAATGTTAAATGCAAGGTCGCAGATCTCGAGGTGATTTTTGTCTTGAGACAAAGGAGCGTAGCGTGCTACGTGACTGAGGAACAA
>CANDNO010000073.1 GCA_947386115.1 uncultured Muribaculaceae bacterium | reverse complement strand
GAGAATGAGTTATTCCTATCTCAAAGTTTTGCACTTCGATTTGGAATCTTCAGCGTAATATGCAACGATTAACTAAAAATATGCGTGAAATTGTGAATAAATTAATATTTTGTGTATAGATATGCGTTAATTATTCACAGGGGGTGTTTGATGCAGTTTGGGTTGTGAACAGATTTTCACGGTGGGTGTTATATAATAAAGGTTTAAAATTCTTGTATTATGAAAACACAAAGTTTCAATTATTTTGGTTCGTCGAAGTATTGGTGGCTGCTTCTCATCGCAGGTATATTGCTGATTATAGGTGGATTTGCCTATTGGTTCTGGCCTGCGGCCGGATTTGCTGTAGCTTCGTTGATTTTTGGATGGCTGCTGGTGATGACCGGCGTCGTTCAACTGTGCGTTTCGGCCGGGCGTAACCGTCCCAGAGGCTGGGGCTGGTGGCTCGTGGGGGGTATTATCGATGTGTTTGTCGGCTTCCTGCTCGTGAGCAATGTCTTCCTTGCCGAGGCTGTGTTGCCTTATTTCCTGTCGTTTATCTTTCTCTATGCCGGCATTATGGCTCTGGCCCAGGCTTTCGGAGGAAAGAAGGGACCGGGATGGTGGCTGTATCTTATTAACGGTGTGCTGCTTATCGTGATTGCCGGATTCTTCTTCTGTGGCGGTTATATGCAGGAAATGAATATGGTAAGTTTCCTTGCTGCGCTGGCTTTTGTCTACTGGGGATTTGTCGTTTCGGCGTTTGCCTACGACCTTCGTCCTCGCCGGCAGGAATAACTAAAGTGTATATAAATTGGTCAAAAAGTCAAAATATTATGTAATTTTTGGCTTGTTGACCAATTTTGGTGTATATTTGTAGTTGAGATGTTAAACTATTGGGCTTCTTTTGCGTCTAATTGATAAACACTCAATACATTCTTAAACCAAAAGACTATGAAGAGATTACTCACAAAGCTCATACCATCGCTGGTTATAGCACTTGCAGCCGGGCTCACGGTCCAGGCCCAGGGGTTCTATGACGATGATATCTATTATGATGCGTCGAAAGCCAAGAAGGAAAAACAGGCCAAAGCTCTCGAAGCAGCAAAAAAGGCTGCTGCGCGTAATTATGTTCCCTCTCAGCCGGTTGTTGACTATGCCGGTTCCGATACATACGTTGTCGATACCCGCAACACGCGCGATGTCGATGAATATAACCGCCGGTACTCGACACAGTCGGGGAAGGAGGTTACCGATTCAATCTCGCTCGACCAGTTGACCCGCGGTGACTTCGCCAACACCCGCCGTATAGAGCGTTTCTCTAATCCCGATGTCGTAACACAATCGGGCGACGATGCTCTTATCGACTACTACTATTCGGAGGCTGCTCAGCCGCAGACTACGGTGGTGATCAATACCGTTGACCCATGGTATTACGGCGGCGCGTACAGCCCTTGGTACAATGGCTATTATTCGCCTTATTCGTGGCGCTACAACTGGGGCTACAGTCCCTGGTATTGCGGTTACTATGATCCCTGGTATGTAGGGCCGTCGTGGTCCTGGGGCTGGGGCCCGTCGTGGTCGTGGTCATGGGGCTGGGGTGGCGGTTGGCACCATCCCGGTTGGGGACACCCCGGATGGGGGCATCCCGGACATGGTCCTGCATGGGGTGGCAACAATTGGCGCCCGACTTCTCCCGGAGCTTCGCGCCCGCACGTTCCCGGCGGTGTTACACCTTCGACTCCCGGCCGTCGTCCCGGCAACAGTTATTATGGTGGCGGTTATACCCGTCCCGGCGGTTCGTCGGTGGGCACTTCTACTGTTCCCGGTTCGCGCGTGAACCGGAATGCCGGACGTAGACCCTCGACGGTGAATAGCGGTTCGGGCACATCGACATCGGGCCATCGCGGCTCTACTACAGTTCCCGGCTCTCGCGTAAATCAGGGTCGTTCCAACAACAGCTATAACAACAATTATAATAATTCCAACAGCAACCGTTCGAGCTGGAACAGCGGCTCGCGCAACAGTGGTTCGTCGTGGGGCGGTGGTGGCCGTTCGACCGGTGGCGGCGGTGGTCGCTCGACCGGCGGTGGTGGCGGACGCTCAGGACGTCATTAATAAATCTAAACATTCACTACGAGTTATATTATGAAAAAGTCAATAATAGTTGCAGCAGTGGCTGCGTTACCGGCTATAATGTCGGCCCAGTCGGCCGTAGATGCTTACAATCTGTCGCAGAGCGACCTGCGCGGTACTGCCCGTTTCATGTCAATGGCAGGAGCGTTCGGCGCGCTTGGCGGCGACCTGTCGACACTTACTCAGAACCCCGCGGGCATAGGTGTTTATCGTAGCAGCGAGGTTGGTGTCACGCTCGATATCAACATGACCTCGTCCGAAACCAATGCCGGCTTTGGCTCGCAGACCATGGACAAGACCCATGTCTACTGTAACAATTTCGGCTATATCGGCACCACCATTCTTGGCGGCGAGACAATGCCTACATTCTCATGGGGCGCAAGTTACAACCGTGCGGCGTCGTTTGACCGTTCGTTCAGAGGCTATGTAGGTCAGTTGAACACCTCGATGTCAAACTATGTGGCAAATTTCTCCAACGGCTATTCGCCCGATGTCCTCGGCGAGACCGACAAGTACAACCCCTTCGCATCGTCAGATGCCGATTGGATGAGTATCATGGCCTATAACAGCTATATGATAAGCCCCAGTGGTGTCAATGGCCAGTATAACGGACTGTGGGTTCCCGGAACGACACAGGGCAATGCTGGATTTACTACCCGCGAGCGCGGATATGTCGACGAGTACTCGATCAACTTTGGCGGTAACATCATGAATACCCTATACTGGGGTGTCGCTTTCGGAATCACTGATATCAGCATGACACAGAACACATTCTATGATGAGGAGCTTAATGATGCCGATGTCTATGACAAGCAGACCGAGTCGATTACTCCCGGTAATGCCTACTATGCTCTTCGCAACCATAGCGTAACCTCGGGTAGCGGTTTCAATATGAAGTTTGGTGTGATTGTAAAACCCATCAACGAGTTCCGCATAGGCCTTGCCATCCACACCCCCACGTGGTACAACCTCTCTACCCACTATGCCAGCACAATCGACTATTCATACGGTTATAACTTCAATGCCGACGGACTGCCCGGTTCGAGCAACGAGGGCCAGTATTACAGCGACGACGCTTACTACGACTGGCACATGAAGTCGCCCTGGCGTCTTATCGCAAGTGCAGCCGGCGTGATTGGCGGACGTTTCATAGTCAGCGCCG
Organism: uncultured Muribaculaceae bacterium; assembly: GCA_947386115.1. Lineage (GTDB taxonomy): Bacteria > Bacteroidota > Bacteroidia > Bacteroidales > Muribaculaceae > JAAVFS01. The sequence goes on along the minus strand of CANDNO010000073.1, from coordinate 11,372 downwards.
ATTATGAGTACAAGGCATTCAATAATATGACTTTTTCAACTCCCTCGGGATATGGCGATTACCAGAAGAATGACTACATCAGCGACGAAGTCAAGGCTTATTACAAGCCCACCAATACGTTGCGCGTAGGTGCCGAGTACCGTATCACTCCGCAGTTCAGCGTGCGTGCCGGTTACAGCACCACTACGGCTTCGGTCAAGAACGAGGCCAATAACGGAGATATTTATGTATCGACCTCCGGAACAAATCCGGCCTACACCATGAACAAGGGTACCGATTATATAACCTTCGGTCTTGGATACCGTACAGGTGGTTTTTATGTTGACGCAGCATACGTTTACAAGAAGACCAAATCGACATGGCACGGCTTCTCATCGTTCAACGAGAACGGCAACGGCCAGTGGGTTGACGGTCCGATGGCCAAGCTTGACAATACCAACAACAATATTGTCCTCTCGATCGGCTACAAGTTCTAAACAGGATCTAACTATATAATGTATATGCGAGCCGGCTTTTGTGAGTCGGCTCGCTCTGTATTGATAGGTCAAGTGCATGACGGTCGCGGTCAATGTTAGCTATGTGCAACCGCTCCGCGGTAGGGGGGATAGGGGGCGGCGGTTGCGTACCCCACGAATAATCGTGGGGCTGAATAAATGCAACGGCTCCGCCGTAGACCACCTCCGCCCTAATCCGCATGACACCGACGCATGGCCGCAGGGTATCTCCGCTGTTGAATCCCGCCCCAATCCACGTGGTGTCGACGCACGGCCGCAGGGTATCACCGCCGTTGACCTCTGTCACAATACACATGGCACCGACGCATGGTCGCTGGGTATCTGCCCTGGGTCAAGCCGGAGGCTTGGAACGTGGTTAACCGCGGGCGCTTGCCGCCCGTGGCAGGCAAGATACTCATGCTTACAGTCCCGGAAGGACTGTACTTCAGAGATGTCCGACCCCATCCTGGGTCGTAGGTGCATAGATACGGCCCCACCACGGGTGACAAGCACCCGCGGTTAACAAAATGCGCAGGCCTCCGGCCTGACACGCCCCAGTGTCAACGGTGTAGGTTCGAGGTACGAGGTTCAAGGTTCGAGGTTTGAGACGGACGTTTACACCTCTCTCAACGGGGAGCTGTGGCATTAGGCTAAAGCAGGCGAGTGAATAGCGGGGCTATTCAATTTATTCAGCCCCAGATTATTCGTGGGGTCTTCCTCAACGGCGGAGCCGTTGCATTTATGTCAACACTGATGCTGCAATGCGTTATGATTGCAAAAAAAGCAGCGCCACGCGAGCTGTTAAAGGCTGGCGTGGCGCTGTAATTGTTGGGGTTACAGGGGCTGCCGGTTATTTCTTGGCGACAGCTTTGTTGAAGATGTAAACCTGGAATGTCTTGGGAGCTATTGTCGTGCTGTAGGCCTTGCCTGTAACGTTGATAGCAGCCTCGGTGGGAGCCATACGGTTGGGCTCGTCGAGTGTGTTCTCGGCCATGGGGTCATCGCTGGTGAAGGTTATGACCTTGCCGCCGTCGATCGATTCCTTTTTCTTGAAGCCGTCGAAGTTGATGTCGAGCTGCTGAGCCTCGTCGCTTGTGTTGGCTACCTTAATAATGATGGTGTTATCGTCGGTGTCGGCCACAGCGCTTGCAAACAGGCCGTTCTGACCCTCGGCGCCGGTGAGGGGCTTGCCGTCCATGGTGAGTGGCAGCACGTTGGTGCCCTTGTTGGTGGCATAGAGCTGCTGCACGTAGTAGCTGCATGTGGGCATAGAGCGGAGGTTGTCGAACCATATCATGTCGGGACGCCACTGCCAGCCGTCAACGTGGGCAAAGAGGGGAGCGTATGTTGCCATGTGAACGATGTCGGCGTTGCGCTCAAGACCGGTCATGAATGCAGCCTCGAGGAGGGCGGCGTTGTAGTGGTTCCACTTTTTGCCCTTGCCGTGGCAGGCATATTCTCCGGCAAATACTTTGGGGCCCTTGCGGTCATAGTTGTCATAGCGTGCGCCCTGCGACAGGAACCAGTCTTCCTTGCGGTAGAAATGCTCGTCGACGAGATCGGCTTTAAGGCGCTTCATCTCGGGCCACAGATACTCAAACTGTTTGCCCTCGCTGTCGGGACCCGACGAACCTACTACAAGAATCTCGGGATGGGCTTTGCGGAATGCCTTTACAAACGGCTCAAGACGCTGCGGGTAGATTGAATCCCACTGCTCGTTACCGATGCCAATGAACTTCATGTTGAAGGGTTCGGGGTGGCCCATCTCGGCACGCAGTTTGCCCCAGGGAGTGTTGACGTCACCATTGGCAAACTCAACGAGGTCGATAGCGTCCTGTATGAATGTCTGGAGCGAGTCCATCGGTATCTGATGGTCGGCATCATTCTGGAACTGGCACACGAGGCCAACGTTCAGAATGGGAAGGGGCTCAGCACCAATTTCCTCGGCAAGCTGGAAATACTCGTAGAAACCGAGGCCATAGCTCTGATAATAATCGGGGAAGAAACGGTGGGGGAAGGTATAGTGCCAGCGGTTCTCGTTGGTAGGACGGTTCTCAACCGGTCCGACGGTCTCTTTCCACTGGTAGCGGGTGTCGGGGTCGGTACCCTCAACGATACATCCGCCGGGGAAACGGAGAACGCCTGGATTTACATCTTTAAGAAGCTGGGCAAGGTCGGCGCGAAGACCGTTCTCATGGCCATTGAAAGTGTTGGCAGGGAAGAGCGAGATGTGCTCAAGGTCGACAGTGGTATCGTCGGGCTTGGCAAGGAAGATGCGCAGCTTGGCCTGATCGCATGTTACATTGGGTTTGAGCTCGGCGGTGTATTTGGTCCACTCGGTCGAAGCCACATTGACCTTGGCGTTGGCTATAACCTGGGTCTCACCCATGGTTTTGGGGTCGATAATCTCGACTTTGAGTGTAGCCTTTTCGCCGGCTTTGGGAGTGCGGGCCCATACGCTGAAGCGATAAACCGAGTCCTTCTCGACTCCGATACCGAAGTATCCTTCGTTGGTCAGTCCGGTATGTTTTTCGCGATGACCGGCAGTAGTGAGACGCACATAGTGGGGATTGCGTTCGAAAGGACCATCGTTTTTCAACTCAACGCCTCCGAAAGTCTCCCAGCCCATGAACGACTGCGGGAACTCGAACGAACGGTTTTTAACCAACTCGGCATAAAGACCGCCGTCGGCAGCATAGTTGATGTCTTCAAAAAACAAGCCATACATAGTAGGCTGAACGGGTGCACCAAGTTTCGACGCATTGACCGTAAGGGTGTTTACGGCAGCCGAGACCGACAGCGAGATGGCTGTAGCGGTAGCTGCGGTAAGTAATGATTTAAGGTTCATACTGTTGGTGGTGAATATAGGTGATAAATAATAGTTTTAAATAAGAAGTAAAAATTACTATGCGAAGATACTCTTTTTTTTTGAAACGCAGGGTGGACTTTTGAATAATTTTTGAGGAAAGGAGAAGGCGTGGGAGGCCCGGGCGATTTCTCACTGCCCGCGTTGACGCTCTGCCTGTGTGTGCTTTGGGGGGTGGTGGGCGTCGGCCTCTCCTGCCTTCTGTATATTTTGTGAAATAAAGGTTTTGATTGGTTGACACTGCAAAGAAAGTGCATATTCTTTACATGTGGTGTATGTTTGGAGCTACTTTGTATGAAATGGTGGGCTTATTGTGGGAAATCGCGATTTTTTGAGTATTTTTGCACCGGTTTGCACCTGCTCTCATTATTGCCTGAAGATATCAACTATGCAATTCAATTCTATTGAGTTTCTTTTGTTTTATGGGGTATTCTTTCTCGTTTACTGGGCTTTGGCTTCGCGGCTTAAGCTTCAGAACGGTGTGCTGTTGGCAGGCAGCTATTTCTTCTATGGCTGGTGGGACTGGCGGTTCCTGGGGCTAATTATGCTGACCACTTTCACGACCTGGTCGACGGCTCTATTGTCGCGGCGTGCTTGAACGTGCCGATTATCGTGTGGTAGTGTCTCCGACGATTGACCTTGACACGCTGAGCCGGCGTGACGACAACCTGCTGCGAGAGATATTTGGTGCCGAAAGGTACCATAATCTCTCGGTCGAGATGGCCCATGTGGCGTTATGCGACAGCAATTGGTATGACAGTCGCCATTATCGCGCGCCGGTAGCCCGGGAAATCATGGACAGAGTATATCGTCGAGATTGAATAGCCGTTTAATGTGTCCGGCCCGGTTCATTTCTTCGGCGGGCAGGTGAATGAGCTTTTGATTGTCGATCAAGGCAATCGAGTCGCACATGCGGGTGGCGATGTCGAGCTCGTGGGTCGAGTAGATGATACATTTATCGGCATCGTGGGCCAGGCGCGAGAGAAGTCGGGCAAGCTCATAACGGTTGGGCAGGTCGAGAAATGAGGTCGGCTCGTCGAGCATCATGACAGGAGTGTCCTGAGCCAGAGCGCGTGCAATCATGATGCGCTGACACTCGCCGTCGCTCATAGTGTCCATCGTGCGTGTGGCGTAATCGCCCATACCCACCCGGTGGAGCGACTCTTCGACAATGTCCATGTCGGCAGGTTGCATGTGGCCAATCCAGTTGGTGTACGGGGCACGGCCAAGTGCGACTACGTCGCGGCACATGAGATTGGAGACACGTGTTCGCTCGGTAGTGACAAACGATACGAGCCGTGCCATGCGGTCACCCCTTATATCTTTGATGTCACGGCCGTCGACACTTACCGTACCGGTATAGTTCTTGTTTAATCCCGCCATGGCTCGCAACAGGGTCGACTTGCCGGTGCCGTTGCGGCCTATCAGAGCCGTTGACATACCCCGGCCGAAAGATGCGTCGACGCGGTCGAGGATGATGCGCGACCCGTAAAATGCCGAAAAGTCTCTAAGCTGTAATATGTTGTTATCAATATTTCTCATCGTTTACTGAAAGCATTGGCATTAGAGAGTACGACCCATATAACCACCGGGATACCGAGCATTGATGTGACGGAGTTGACCGGTAGGGTGTACTGTTTGGAGACTATGTCGCAGATGAGCATGATAGCGGCTCCCGTGAGAGCCGTTGCGGGTATCAGTATGCGGTGGTCGCTGTCGCGGAAGATCATGCGGGTAACGTGTGGCATGGCAAGGCCTATGAAGCCGATTGGTCCGCAAAAGGCAGTGATAGTGCCTGCAAGCAGTGTGGTCGACAGGAAAATGAGATTGCGCGAACGGCGTACATTAAGGCCCATCGTGACCGCATATTCTTCGCCCAGCAGAAGCAGATTGAGAGGCTTTATAGTGGCAATGGCAAGAACGAGGCCCGCGATGATGGCCGGAATGAGTATATACAGCTGCCATGTGGTAACATCGCCGAGGGAGCCCATGGTCCAAATTACATAGGCTTTAAGCGCCGATTCCCGGCTCAGATACTGGATTATCTGTACTACGGCGCTGATGCCCGAGGAGAACATCATGCCGAGAATGAGAATAACCATTATGTCCTTGATACGGCGGCTTGCGGCGGCTATTATTACGAGAACGGCGGCAGCTCCGATCCATGCCGCACCAGCGATTCCCACTGATGACATGATGGCCGACATGCCCAGCGCCGGAGCTCCCATGATGAACAGAGCCACGCCGAGGCTCGCGCCCGAGCTGATGCCCAGTACGTAAGGGCCGGCCAGAGGATTGCGGAAGAGGGTTTGCATCTGCAGTCCGCTCACCGATAGCGCCGCCCCGGCAAGAAGAGCTACCAGCGCTTTGACGAGTCGGATGTCTATTATGATGCGAGCAGTGGCCTCGGGGCAATCTCCCCCGGTGAGGGCATTCCATATCTGTGACGCCGTGATGCTCACAGAGCCTGTGAACAGGTCGACGACAAACAGCAGCAGGACCAGTGCGCCCGACAGGCCGAATAACGTTATGGTGCGTCGCTTTGAATACACGTCAGTCAAGTTTAGTGTAATAGTAGAACGGGGTGTCATCCACAAGTTCGGGATGGAAAATCTTGACAAGATCGTGCAGCACGAGGTCGGGGTGCATGATTCCCGATTCATAGAAGTCGTTACCTCCCGCTTCGTTTACACGCAGGGTGTTGTTATAGATGTATCCGTTTTTTACGACACGGGTATCGGCCATCTTGGGACACGATTTCTTTACTTCCTCGATGCTTTTGAGCTGGCCCACATTCAGCCACATGTCGGCCGACGCGGTGAGCAGGTAGGCTTGCTCCATGTCGATGGGGAGCGACGTGTTGGTGTCGTTGTCCTTGTAGATGTAGTCGGCTCCGGCATCGTTGAGAAGGGTTATCTGATAGCTGCCCGTGGGGGGCATGAACCACGAGTCGCCGTAAGGCGTGTTGAGCATCACCGATGGAGCATCAAGTGCCGATTCGGCCACCTTGGCTTTCAGCGCGTTGTATCGTTGTGGTATGCTGTCCCAGGCTTCATGTCCGCGGTCAAGGGAGCCTGTGACTTCGGCAAGCGCCATCACCCATTCGGCTTTTCCCAGCGGCGATTCCTCGATGTAGTCGCCCACATACATGTAGGGAATATTCAACTCGTCGAGCTTCGACTCGAGCTGGCTCGCGCCGTAGATGCCATAGAGCAATACGAGGTCGGGGTTGGCGGCTATGAGCAATTCATAATTATAGTTTCCGTCGTAGCCAACGTCGATTATCTCGTCGCGGCGTGCCGCGATGTCGGGGTTGGTGATGAAATTCTTGCCCGAGACAGCAACGATACGGTCGGTGAGCCCCAGAGCGTCGAGCATTGAGATGTGAGTCGATGACATGGTTACTATGCGGCGTGCTTCATCGGTGATAACCTGTCCAGAGAAACCGGCCGGCGGTTGCTCGCCGTTGCGGGCGATAAACAGTTGAGTGACAATGCTGTCGGCACCTTGCCACGGACCTATAGTGTTGACTATGACGCTGCTTTGGCCGGGAGCTCCTACGATCGAGAATCCAGAGGCATACTCCGGGGTGTAGCATTCCACTGTAAACTCGTCGGCAGCTGCCGATGGTTGGCGGCATGAGGCGAGGGCTGACAGTATTGCTATGATAATCGTGTATGCGTATAGGCGAATATTCATGTGATGCATAATTTGTAGCAAAAGTACGAAAAAATATGCATATCCTCCTTATGCTTCGGGTTTTCGTTTGGCGTCGATATACTCCGACGGTGTCATGCCGAAATGCTTTTTGAACGTCGTGGAGAAGTTTGTGGGATTGGAGAAACCGCACGCATAGGCCACCTGAGTCACATAGATGTTGCCGCCCTGAGTGAGAAGCTGTGCCGCATGATTGAGACGGAAGTTTCGGATGAATTCGCCTGAGGATATGCCTGTTATGTCTTTTATGCGGCGGTGGAGCTGTGCACGGCTCATGCCTACCTCGTTGGATAGCATCTCGACGTTGAGCGACGGGTTGTCGACGTTGTCGTTGAGCACCGTCATGATGTTTTTCATCAATTGATCGTCGGGGTCTTTCACCGATACAGCTTCTACGAGCTCTGCCTGATCCTGTGCGCCTGAGAATTTACCTTTTATGAGCTTGCGGTTGGCGATGAGTCCGCTGATGCGGGCAAGCAGTTCCTCGAGGTTAAACGGCTTGTTGAGGTAGGCGTCGGCACCTTTCTGGAGGCCTTTAATGCGCTCGTCGGTGTCGGGGCTCGACGTGAGAAGGATTACCGGGATGGTATTAGTGCGGCTGTTGGTCTTTATGCGGTGCAGGAGTTCGTAGCCGTCCATGTCGGGCATCTTGATGTCGGAGATAATCAAGTCGGGCTGTTGGACTACAATTTCCTTTAGCGCATCCTCTCCACCGCCACATTCCTTGACATGGTATATGGGGCGTAGCTCAGACGCAAGGTAAGAGCGTAGCTCCTCGTCATCGTCGACGATGAGGATGTGGTAGTTGGTGCGCTTGCGGGTATACTTGGATTTGTTATCGTCGTCGGCCGAAATGGGTGCGCGGCGTTTTGATGCCTTTTCCTCGATGCGCGAAACTGTCGAGGAGCTTATCTGGTTGGCGCTGAGGTGACGGCATCCAAGCGGCAGATTGACGATGAACCTGGCGCCCGTTGGGCCGTCGGTGCGGTTCTCGACTTCAATTGTACCGTGATGGAGCTCGACGAGCTGTCTCGAGAGGTTGAGCCCGAGGCCGTAACCGCGTGCACCCTCTTTTGAGCGAGGCGTAATCTGATAGAAGCGTTCGAAAATCTTTTTGATTTCGTCTTCTTTGATGCCGGGTCCGGAGTCGGTTACAGAAATGCGCACCGACCCTTCGGGGAAGCCTGCTCGCGGGGTAGGGTCGGGCATGACCGACACGTCGATCGTGCCGCCGTCCTTAATGTACTTAAAGGCGTTTGACAGCAGGTTGTAGATTATTTTGTCGAAGTGGTCGGGGTCGATCCAGGCGTACAGCGTAGGGTTGGTCGACGTGAAGTTTATGTGGCATTTGCGCTTCTCGGCCTCGTAGTCAAACATCTCGCACACTTCGCGCGTGAAAGCGACTATGTCGGTGCGTGTGCATTGTATTTTCATCTGTCCCTTGTCGATGCGCCTGATATCGAGAATCTGATTGAGCAGCTGCATCATACGGTTGGCGTTGCGGTCGATGTTGCGCAAGGCTCGGGTCGCTTCCGGATCATCGGATTTAGATTTGAGCAGCTTGTCGAGCGGAGCGAGCATCAGTGTTATGGGGGACCGGAATTCATGGGCCAGGTCGATGAAGAAACGAAGTTTAGCCTCGTTGTTGAGGTCAAGCTGGTGGCGCATCCATAGCCTGAAAATAAATACTGCGATACCTATCAAGAATAGAATGTACAGCATTATGGCCCACCATGAGGCATACCATGGCGGCAGAATGCGTATTTCGTAATGTGATACAGCCGATGTGACACCATTGTTGAGCGCTCTTACCTGCAGGTCCCATGTTCCGGCTGGCAGTCGCGTGAACTGAATCTTCATGTCGCCGGGGTCGGTCGTGAGCCAGCGGTCATTGTCGTTAAGGCGGTATTGAAGCTGCTGGTTCTTGGAATCTGAGTAATTGTGGGTAGCAAAATACATCGAGAACACGTCCTGGTTGTGTGACAGCGTGAAGCGGTGTACCTCGTCGATGGGACGGTCGGAATGATAATTCGAGTCGGCTGTATGCTCGTACTTGTTGTGGTGGATAATCATGCGTGTGAGAACAACACCGTTGATTGTTCTCGAACTGTCGAGTTCCGACGGATTTACTCCGATGAGCGAATGATCGTTGGCGAAGAAGATATTGCCGTCGGAGTCGGTCGAATAGACCGAGCGTGCATAGTTTGTGCCCTTTAGACCGTTTCCGGAGAAATAGGGCACGAAATGCTCGTTTTCAGGATCAAACCTCGTCAAGCCTTTGAATGTGCTGAGCCACACGTTACCGGTGTGGTCTTCGGCTATTCCGCAAATCACGTCGTTCGAGAGCCCGTCGGCCGTCGTGTATCGTTTCAGTGCTTTTGTGTCTTTGTCGTAGGAGTACAGGCCAGTCGATGTGCCGAAATACATCGTGCCCCGACGTTCGGCAATCGCATAGCAGACTCTTGTGCTGAGGAGGCTGTCAACAGGCGACTCAACGAGGCAATGCGTTCCGGGGTCGATGCAGGAAACGCCGTCGTAATGCCCGGCCCATAGTATCGAGTCGCTGTCGATAAACATGCAGTTTATGAACTTAGAAATCGAGTCGCAAAGCTGTATCAGTCGGTTGTCACGCGTTCGTCGTGTAATGCCACGGTTGAATATCGAGTACCACATCGAGCCGTCATCGGTTGATACGATGTTCTTTACGCGGGTATAGCCGATGCGGTCGTCGAGGCTGAATGAGCCTGTGGAAGGATTGAAAATGGCAACGCCACGGTCATACAGCCCCACATGCAGCATGCCGTCGGTGTCCTCGGCCATCGATAACGGCGTGAAACCATCGAGGTAGTGACCAGTCACTTTTCCTTTGCTGTCGAGTTTGAACAGTCCGTTTTGTTCCTGGCCTACCCACACATAGCCGTCGCGGGTGTTATAAATCATTGTGACGGGGCGGAAGTTGCCACCTTTGAGTGTCGAAATGTCGATAGCTGTAAAAACTGATGGATTGCGTACCGACAGTACGAGACCTTCGTTGAAACAGCCGGTCCACAGGTTGTTATAGTTATCCTGATATAAAGTGGTTACATTTCCCGTCGAAAGCGATTGAGATGTATTCATTAGCCGGGACAGGGGAAGACAGCTGTCGGTCGACTTGTCGTAATAGTACAGTCCGCGTCCATAGGTCCCTATGAGCGGAATGTCATTGGATGTTACGATCAGATCTCTGATGCTTGAGAAAGCCTCGTCGTGGCTTATGGCGTGAAGAGATTCGTCGGATGAGTTGTAGCGCCATAATTTTGTTGATGATGCTATGTATATGGTGCCGTCGGCTGTTGATACGATGCTGTTTACGCTTTCACCGTTGAGTTCGGGAGAGTAGAAATGGCGAACACGCTTGCCTTCACTGTCGATGCGATACAGTCCGTTGCCAAGAGTTCCGAGCCAGATGCTGTTTTTTGAGTCGATAAAAATGCGGCGGGCATCGATAGGTCGTTTGATTGACTCGGTGAGATTTGTTCGTTTGGTCAGCTTGCCGTTTTCATAGTTGAATATTTCCGAGTCGTCGTTTACGACAAGTATAGTATTGTCTTTTATCGCAATGTCGGCTGCTCTCACCGTGTTGCCTTCGTCGTCGAGGATGTCAAGGAATCTGTCGCCGGTGCTGTCATAGCGCTGAATACGGTTGTCGCATAATACAAAAAGATTACCCGCATTGTCTATGCCGAGACGTCGTACCGAGTTATTTGATAAAGCCCCCTCTTGACCTGTTGCGTAATAATGGGTAAAGTGAGACCCGTCATATTTGTTGAGTCCATACTCTGTCGCTATCCATATATAGCCTTTGCTGTCCTGCACGATATCGCTGAAAAGGTGGGATGTGAGCACATCGGTATGGAACGTCATCACATCGACAGCGTTTGATTTTCCAGGGCAGAATGATAGTATCGACAGTATAAACGAGAGCCAGATTACTTTCGTCGTTTTCATGGTTTTGGGTTTTAATGTGTGCAAATTTAATACAAATTCATAAATCTGCATTGTGATTTGAGACAATAAAAAGCCCGAATGAGTCGATTTAGGCACGTGTGAAACAAAATCAAACTAATTGGAAACGTTTCAATAGACACGTTGAAATGATATAAAATAAAATGAATCATAATACAAAAGAGTAGTTTTGCAGGCTGAGTAATTTTGCATTGTAAATCATAAAAAGTATTACCTAATATAATCCCAAAATTACTTATGTCACAGAAAGAGTACTTTCCCGCGATAGGGAAAATCAAGTATGAAGGAGT